>JAEUIK010000253.1 GCA_016793185.1 Planctomycetaceae bacterium
CTCGCCGCGGCCGAGGCCGATTCGGCCGTCGGTGCGTCCGAGCGGCGTGCCCGCCGCTTCTACGCCGAGCTGTACCTGGGGCTCTATTACGAGGCCACCGGGGCCGCCGAAGAATCATTGGCGCACGTTCGCCGCGCGGCCGAAGAGTTTGCCATCGATCATTACATGGCCGACGTGGCCCGGACCCATCTGAAGCTGCGCCGCCCCCCAGCCGCGAAGCCCTGAACCCTCGGACCACGACGTCTGTCGTCAGCGACAGGCCCGTCCCGCTCACCAACTCCCTCTCGCCGACCCATGACCGAACCCCCGCAAAAGCTCTCCGCCGCCACGATCTTTATCATGGTTACGGTGGTGATCGACGCGCTGGCCATCGGCATCATCGTGCCGGTGCTCCCGCCGCTGGTCGTGCAGCTGGCGGGGGGCAATGAAGAGCGCGGGGCGATCATCTACGGTCTGTTTGGCACCACCTTCGCCCTGATGCAGTTCATTTTCTCGCCGATGATCGGGGCGGTCTCAGATCGCTTCGGCCGCCGGCCGGTGATCTTGCTCTCGAATTTCGGATTGGGGCTCGACTATATCCTGATGGCGCTGGCCCCATCGCTCGGCTGGCTCTTCGTGGGGCGCGTCATCGCCGGCATCACCGGGGCGAGCATGAGCGCCGCCGGCGCGTACATCGCCGATGTGACCCCCCTATCGAAGCGCGCCGCTGGCTTCGGCATGCTCGGCGCCGCGTTCGGCCTGGGATTCATCCTGGGACCCGCCATCGGCGGGCTGCTGGGACAAATAGGCGGCCCCCGCCTCCCCTTCTGGATCGCCGCGGCCGGAACGCTGTTGAATGCCACCTATGGATTGTTCATTCTGCCCGAGTCGTTGGCCCGCGAGCATCGGCGTGCTTTCTCGTGGAAGCGGGCCAATCCCGTCGGCGCGCTGGGCCTGCTCCGCGCGCATCGCGAGCTCCTCGGGCTGGCGGGCGTGACCTGGCTCTTTTATCTCGCCCACGAATCGCTCCCGAGCGCGTTCGTCCTCTATGCCGGTTATCGATTTGGCTGGGAAAAGGGAACTGTCGGTCTCACGCTCGCCTGGGCGGGCATCTGCTCGATGGTCATCCAGGGGACGCTTGTGCAACCGGTGGTGCGCCGGTTTGGCGAACGCCGGGCGGTGCTGGCCGGACTGACGTTCGGGATGCTGGGCTTCGTAATTTATGGACTCGCCCCGACCGGGTTGCTCTTTGCCCTGGGGATCCCGGTGATGGCGTTGTGGGGCTTCTACGGCGCCGCGTCGCAAGGCTTGATGACGCGCCGCGTCAGCGTCTCCGAGCAGGGACAGCTCCAGGGCTCGCTGACCGGATTGCGCGGCATCGCGGGGCTGATCGGGCCGGGGCTCTTTACAGGGACCTACGCGGCGGCCATCGGGCCCCTGGCCAACTGGAATCTGCCCGGTGCGCCGTTTCTGTTGGCATCGGCGCTGCTGGGGCTCGGGCTCGTCATCGCCTGGCAGGTGACGCAGGGGCCGGTCCCGCGCCACGACACGCGGGTCGATTCCGACCCCGATCCCGATCCGCAAGCCGAGCTCGTCGAATCGTAAGGCGACGCCGCGTCGCTCAGACGCCGATGCCGCGGGCGCGCTCGTAGGCCGTGATCTGCGCCTCGTGCTCGAGCGTCAGCCCGATGTCGTCGAGGCCGTTGAGCAGACAGTGGCGGCGAAAGGGCTCGACCTCGAACTTGAGCTGCAATCCCTGGTTATCGCTGAGAGTGCAGGTTTCGAGGTCGGCGGTGAGCCGATAGCCCGGCGTCGCGGCGGCCCGCTGAAACAGATCTTCGACCTGGTCTTCGCTGAGCCGGATGGGCAGCATGCCGTTCTTGAAGCAGTTGTTGTAGAAGATGTCGGCAAAGCTGGGAGCGATCACCACGCGAAAGCCGTAATCCTCGAGTGCCCAGGGGGCGTGCTCGCGGCTCGAGCCCGAGCCAAAGTTGCGCCGCGCCAGCAGGATGCTCGCGCCCTGCAGCTCGGGGCGGTTCAGTTCGAACTCGGGGTTCGGCTGGCCGTTGTCGAGAAAGCGCCAGTCGAAGAAGAGGAACTGGCCGAAGCCGGTCCGCTCGATCCGCTTGAGGAACTGCTTGGGGATGATCTGATCGGTATCGACGTTGGCCCGGGCCATCGCCGCGACGAGACCGGTGTGCCTGGTGAATGCTTGCATGGTAGGGATGGGCGTGGGTGGACTGGAGTGGGTGAGGCCGGCGAACTGCTGCGCCGGCAGTTATTTCTTATAGTCCCAATGGCGGATATCGACGAACCGTCCGGTGACCGCCGCCGCGGCCGCCATGGCGGGCGAGACGAGGTGGGTGCGCCCCCCCTTCCCTTGCCGCCCCTCGAAGTTGCGATTGCTCGTCGAGGCGCAACGCTCGCCGGGCTGAAGGATGTCGGGGTTCATGCCCAGGCACATGCTGCAGCCTGCCTCGCGCCACTCGAAGCCGGCCTCGGTGAAGACGCGATCGAGTCCCTCGGCCTCGGCCTGGCGTTTGACCTGGCCGCTGCCCGGCACGACCATGGCGTGGACGCGGTCGGCCACATGGTGGCCCCGCACCACGGCGGCTGCCGCCCGCAGATCTTCGATACGTCCATTCGTGCACGAGCCGATAAAGACGCGGTCGAGCGGAATCTCGGTGATTGGGGTTCCCGGTTCGAGTCCCATGTAGTTCAGGGCGCTGGCAGTGGTCTTGCGCTCGTAGTCATCCGCGGCTTTCTCTGGATCCGGAATGCAAGCCCCGATCGGTGCGACCTGTCCGGGGTTGGTCCCCCAGGTGACCTGCGGGACCACGTCGGCCGCCTGAAAGACGAGCGACTTGTCGTAGCGCGCCCCGGGATCGCTCGGCAGCTTCTTCCATTCGGCCATGGCGGCCTCGAAATCCGCCGGAGCGAACTGCCGTCCGCGCAAGTACTCGAACGTCGTCTCGTCGGGCGCGATCATGCCGGCCCGGGCGCCCGCCTCGATCGACATGTTGCAGACGGTCATCCGCTCTTCCATGCTCAGCGCTCGGATGGCCGAGCCGGTGTACTCGATGCAATAGCCGGTGCCGCCCGAGGTGGTCAGCTCGCCGATCAGGTAGAGGATCAGGTCCTTGGCGGTCACGCCCGGAGCAAGTCGGCCTTCGACGCGCAGTTCGAGCGTTTGCGGGCGCGACTGCAGCAGCGTTTGCGTCGCAAGCACGTGCTCGACCTCGCTCGTGCCGATGCCGAAGGCCAAGGCCCCGAACGCGCCGTGCGTGGCGGTGTGGCTGTCGCCGCAGACAATCGTCATGCCGGGCTGCGTACGCCCCAACTCGGGACCGATGATGTGGACGATCCCCTGCTGCGGGTTGTCGAGGTCGTAGATCTGAATGCCAAACTCGCGGCAGTTCTGGCGGAGCGTGTCGATCTGTTGCTTGGAAATCGGGTCGGCGATCGGCAGTCGGCGGTCGGTCGTGGGGACGTTATGGTCGGGAGTCGCGATGGTCCGCTCCGGCCGTCGAACCTTGCGGCCGGCCAGGCGGAGCCCTTCGAAGGCTTGGGCGCTGGTCACTTCGTGGACCAGGTGCAAGTCGATATAGAGGATCGCTTCCTTGCCGGGCTCCTGCGCCACGACGTGCGCGTCCCAAATCTTCTCGAACATCGTGCGAGGACGACTGCCTGCGGAACTCATGACCATGCGCCTGCGAGGTTGGGATACCGATAAACGCCTGGGCCGATCCTGCGACGTGGCCCGGGCCTGCCAGAAGGGATGGCGGTTGCCCGCCTCCACGACCCTTCCCCACTATAGCGTTCAAACCGCCCGGGCGGGAGCGGGTGCGGCACACCCAGGGGAGACCGGAGAGGGGCGCAGGGTTCGCGCCAGGGAGGCTTTCCCCGGCGCGGACGAAAATGCCGCACTGGCTCAGGCCAG
>JAEUIK010000255.1 GCA_016793185.1 Planctomycetaceae bacterium
CTGGCGAATCGCTGGGGAATCTTTCCACGCAGGTGTCGGCATTCCGCGTTGCGACGGCGTCGGGCGAGATGCTCGAGATCGACGAGCAACACGATCGCGATCTGCTCCTCGCAGCGCGAGTCTCGCTCGGGCTGTTGGGAATCGTCACCGCAATCCGCATGCGACTGCTGCCTGCCTATTTTCTGCACGAGCGTCAATGGCGCGTGCCGATCGACCAATGTTTGGCCGAGCTGCCTGAGTTGATTCGCGCCAATCGGCACTTCGAGTTCTTCTGGTACTCGGCGACCGATCTGGCTCACGCCAAGGCCTTGAATCCGGTGACCGCGAGCCGAGCGGAGGACCTCGCAGCGAGGGAACTTCCCGAAGGGGAACGTGTGGATCGGAACTATCGGATTTTTCCGACGGTCCGCACGAACCGGTTCATCGAAATGGAGTACGCGGTGCCCGCCGAGGCGGGGCCAGCCTGTTTTCTTGAGCTGCGCCAGCTCATGCGGACGCGCCATGCGCACATCGCCTGGCCGGTGGAGTATCGCACGCTCGCGGCCGACGAGAGCTGGCTGAGCGTGGCCTATCAGCGTCCTACGGTCACGCTGTCGATCCATCAGGGGGCCACGCTCCCGTATCAGGAGTTCTTTCAGGACGCCGAAGCGATCTTTCGCGCCCACGACGGGCGGCCCCATTGGGGAAAGCTGCACTCGCTCACCACTCCGCAGTTGCGGGCGCTGTGGCCCCGCTGGGATGCCTTCCAGGAGATTCGGGCCAGGCTCGACCCGGAGGGGCTGTTCCTGAACGACTACCTGCGCGGGCTCTTTGCCTCATCCGCCTACTAGGAGTCTCCCGACGATGCACCCGCTCAATCTCGTCTCACTCGCGTTGTTGTCGATTTTCATGACCGGCGCCGGGATCATGCACTTCGTCAACCCGGACTTTTACATGAAGATCATGCCCGACTATCTGCCGTGGCATCTGGAACTGGTGTACCTGAGCGGCGTATGCGAGATCCTGCTGGGGCTCGCGCTCTGGATTCCCCGGCTGCGGCGGATCGCAGCCTGGGGAATCATTGCCCTGCTGATCGCGGTGTTTCCCGCCAATATCTATGCGTATCAACACCAGGAATTGCTGCCAGCGCCTCCCTGGCTGCACGTGCTGCGATTACCTTTACAGTTGTTGTTCATCGCGTGGGCGTACTGGCACACGCGCCCGGACACCAAGGTCTCGTAAGGGTCATTCAGCATGATACGGATCGCACTGAGCTGCGGGCTGCTGGCGGGTTTCATGGGCGCGCAAGGGGTGCGAGCAGCCGATTCACGTCCCAACGTGCTGCTGATCCTCGGCGACGACCACGCGGCGTACGCCTTGTCGAGTTACGGGCACGCGGTGGTCAAGACGCCGAATCTGGATCGCCTGGCAGCTCGCGGGGCCCGCTTCACGCACGCCTACTGCAACTCCCCCATGTGCACGCCATCGCGGCAGAGCCTGCTGACCGGCCGGATGCCCCACGCCACGCAGGTCACCCTCTTGAAATCGGCGCTCGGCGAGGATGAGACCACGCTGGCCGAAGTGCTGCAGGGGGCAGGCTATCGCACGGCAGCCATCGGCAAGATGCATTTCAACAGTAAGCTCACGCACGGGTTCGCCGAACGGATCGATCAGCCCGACCATCGGACCTGGTTGCAGGCCCGTCCGTCCGCGCCACCGGCGGATGCTTCGGCGACGCTCGGTCCCTGGAAGCCGTTTCGCGACCCGGCCCGCGTCTGGCTGAACTCCGCGGCGCTCCCCTACCCGGCGCGCGCAGCGGAGATGGCCGGCAGCTACTTTGCCCAGCAGGCAGCGGCCCGGCTGCAACAAGGGGACGAGCCGCTTTTTCTGATCGTGAGCTTTTACGAGCCGCATTCTCCCTTTCACTTCCCGCTCGAGTACGCCGGCCGTGTTGCGGCCGAGGCGTTGCCGGTGCCGACCGTCGGTCCCGAAGACGCGCCGCAGATTCCGCTGATTTTTCGCGACCTGACCGACGCGGAAAAGCGAGGCATCGCGGCCGCCTACTACACGTCGGTGCAGTTCCTGGATGAGAACGTCGGAAGGGTGCTCGCGGCCCTCGATGCCTCCGGGCGCGCCGACAACACGCTGGTGATCTACGCCGGGGATCATGGTTATCTGTTGGGGCATCATGGCCGCTTCGAGAAACACACCTTCTACGAAGAGGCGATTCGCGCGCCCCTCATGCTCGCCTGGCCCAACCACATTGCCGCGGGCCAGCAGATCGATGAGCTCGTGGAGTTCGTCGATCTGTTTCCGACGGTCGTCGCCGCGTGCCAGGCGACGCTGCCGGCGGATCGCCACGGCAAGAGCCTGTTGCCATTGGTCGACGGTTCCCCCCCTGCCCCGCCGCTCCACGACGCCGTGTTTGGCGTCTACGGCGAGAACGAGGAAGCGATGATTCGGACCGCGCATTGGAAGCTCATCTACGGCAGCGGCACCCGCGCGCGTGACGACGGCTACGCCACCGACCGGCCCACGCCGGGGCGCACCGTGCGCCTCTACGATCTGGCGGCCGACCCCGCGGAGATGCACAATCTGGCGGCGGACGAGAGCCAGCGGGAGCGCGTCGCAGCGCTCGAGCAGCGACTCGTCGAGCGGCTCGAAGCCACGTGCCGCCCCGGGCAGCGCGCTCCGGCCGGGCTGACGATCGAGGAACAGCTCGATTGGTACGTGTTTCCGCCGGAGCTGCGGACCGTGCCCGGCTCCGCGGCCCGCTAGGAGAAGCGTCCCCGGCAGAGTGCGCGCGGGGAATTCCCCTGTCCCTACTCGTGAGCGGACTGCCGGTTGGTTAGGATAGGGCGACTCGCCGCACATCTACCCTCCCCCGCCAAAGGTTCATCCATGCCTGCGCAATCCTGGTTCTTCCGGCTCTCGCTCCTGGGGATTTGCCTGTGGGGCTTCCTGCCAGGTCCCGCCGTCGGCGACGAATCCCCCAGGGCGACGATCGACGGCACCGGTCCCGGCTGGCGATCGTTGGGCGAGGCCGACTTTGTGAACGTCAACTGCGATCCCGGCACTTGGAGCTGGCAGGACGGCGCGGCGCATTGCACCGGCCAGCCGGTCGGCGTGATCCGTTCGCAGAAGCCGGTAACAAACTTCGAACTGGTGGCCGAATGGCGGCATCTGAAGTCGGGGGGCAACTCGGGCATTTTCTTGTGGGCGCCCGAGGGGCCGCTCAACAAGCTGAAGCCCGGCAAGCTGCCCGAGGGAATCGAAGTGCAGGTTCTCGACCATGGCTACGCCGAGCAGTACGAGAAGCAGAACAAGAAGAAGGCCGATTGGTTCACGACGCACGGCGACGTGTTCCCGGTCGGTGCTTCGAAGATGACTCCTTTCCCGCCCGTGGCCCCCGATGGCCGGCGGAGCTTTCCCACCAAGCAGCTCAGCAAGGGGCTGAACGAGTGGAACCATTACTACATTCGCGCCATCAACGGCGAGGTCCGCCTCTGGGTCAACGGCGAAGAAGTCTCGGGCGGTACCGGCTGCGAGCCGCGCACGGGTTATCTCTGCCTCGAGTCGGAGGGCTCGCCGGTCGAGTTTCGCAATCTCCGCATGCGAGAATTGCCGTAGCGTCGTAGCTGCAGAAATATCCCCACGTCGTTCCGGATTGCCTGCAGCGGTCCGCGGAATATCGGGCCGTAACGAGAATCTTTCCTGGGAGTCATTCAGCTGTGAAATGGTCGATTGCTCTGCTCGTGATGTTGTGCGGTGTCGCCGGGTTGCCGCTCTGGGCCGCCGAGGAGTCCAATGGCGATCCGGTGCCCGACAAGGTCCTGCATGACATCGTCTATGGCTACAAGGATGGGTTGGCCCTGACGCTGGATGTCATCACGCCGGTCGAAAACGCCAAGGGTC
>JAEUIK010000267.1 GCA_016793185.1 Planctomycetaceae bacterium
GAGCTGGTCAAGCTGCTCTTGCGCCATCCCCAGGCCGAGATCGTCACCGTGACCAGCCGGCAGGAAGGGAATCCGCACATCGCGATGGTCCACCCCTCGCTCGCCGGGCGGCTCGACATCTGCTGCGAGGACCTAGGGCCCGTGGCCGTGGCTGCCCGCGCCGAGTGTGTCTTCAGTTGCCTGCCGCACGGCGTGACGGCCACGCTGGTGCCGCACCTGCTTTCGGCCGGAGCCAGGGTGATCGACTTCAGTGCCGACTACCGGCTCAAGAAGGCCGAAACCTACCTCGAGTGGTACGGCCAGAAACATGCCGATCCCGAGCGGCTCGACGAAGCGGTTTACGGACTGCCCGAGCTCTTTCGCGAGCGGATCATTCCTGCGCGGTTGATCGCCAATCCGGGCTGCTATCCGAGTTCCGCGATTCTGGCGCTGGCCCCCTTGCTGAAGGCAGGATTGATCCAGCCCGACACGATCGTCATCGATTCCAAGAGCGGCGTCTCGGGGGCGGGGCGCACGCCGAAGCTCACGACCCATTACCCGGAGTGCAACGAAAGCGTCTCGGCCTACAACGTTGGCCGGCACCGGCACACGCCCGAGATCGAGCAGGTGCTGTCGGTGGCCGCCGGACGCGATGTGAGCGTGATCTTCACGCCGCACCTGATTCCGATGGACCGGGGGATCCTGTCGACGACCTACTCGGTCCCCACCGGCGAAGTGAGCGAAGAGAAACTGTTGGCAACGCTCCGCGCCTTCTACGCCAACCAGCCATTCATTCGCGTGGTCGACCACCTGCCGGGGACCAAGGATTCGAGCGGAACCAACTTTTGCGACATTACCGTCCGCGTGGTTCGCGGGCGCGTGCTCACGATCAGTTGCCTCGACAACCTGATCAAGGGGGCCGCCGGCGCCGCCGTGCAGAACTTTAACCTGATGTACGGCTATCCCGAGACGACGGCGTTGCTCTAGGCATCGTTTGGGCTTCGACCGGCGTGACTTCGGCGCTCCTGTACGCATCCTCGATGGAATAGGAACCCGCGCTCCATGGCCTACCCTCTCCCGCAAGGCTTCCGGCTGGCTGGCGTGCATTGCGGTATCAAGAACTCCGGCAAGCTTGATCTGAGCCTGGTGGCGAGTGACGCTCCCGCCGCCGCGGCCGGGGTGTACACGCAGAACCTGGTTTTCGCCGCTCCCGTCGGCTGGGACCGCAAGCTGACTCCCAGCGAGCGCGTCCGCGCGATCGTAATCAACTCGGGAAACGCTAATGCCTGCACCGGGGCCCAAGGGGATCGCGATTGCGCCGAGATGGCGCGGCTGGTGGGCAAGGCCCTGGGAGCCGACCCCGAGCAGGTGCTGGTCCTCTCCACCGGCGTGATCGGCCGCTTTCTGCCGATGGAGAGGATCGCGACGGGGATCGCCGCCGCGACCCAGGCACTCGCCCGAACGGACGACGCACTCGTCCAGGCCGCCACGGGCATGTTGACGACCGATACGCGTCATAAGCTGGCAAGCTGTGCGGTGCCGCTCGCTGGCGGCGAGGTGACGGTCACCGGCATGGTCAAGGGAGCCGCGATGATCGGTCCCAACATGGCCACGATGCTCGGCGTCATCCTTACCGATGCGGCCCTCGATGCCGGCACGGCGCAGGAGATACTCAGTGCAGCGGTGGCCGACAGCTTTAACTGCATCAGTGTCGACGGCCATATGAGCACCAACGACACGGTGCTGCTGCTGGCCAGCGGAGCCGCGGGCCCACGGCAGCTTTCGGCCGCCGATCGGGCGCAGCTTGCCGCCGCCGTGCGCGAGGTCGCGATCGAACTTGCCCAGGCCATTCCCGCCGACGGCGAGGGGGCCACGCACCTGGTCACGATCGACGTCCGCGGCTGCCGCGACCGCGCGGCAGCCCATCTCATCGCCAAAACCGTGGCCGAAAGTCCGCTGGTCAAGACCGCCATCGCCGGCGGCGATCCCAACTGGGGACGCATCGTCTCGGCGGCCGGCTACTCGGGCGTGCCGTTTCACCCGGGGCGAGTCACGCTGCGCGTGAATCACGTGCTGCTCTACGCCCAGGGGGCGCCGGTCGAGTTCGACGCGGCCGCTGTTTCTCGATCGATTCGCGACAACCGCGACACGTTCGTCGAGCTACAGTTTGACGAGGGGGATGCGGACGTCCGCTTCTGGACCACCGACCTCACCGCCGAATATGTCCGGCTGAACGCCGACTACACCACATGACCTCGCCTTGGGGCAGAATCCGGCGCGGCGCCACGGCACTGGCAATTATCGCGCTGGTTGCCACTCTCGGGTATCGGCTGGCGGGCTTCACCTGGATCGACGCCATCTACATGGTGGCCATCAGCGTCTCCACGGTCGGCTACGGCGAGATCGGACCGACGACCCCCGTCGTGCGTCTGTGGACCATCGGCGTCCTCATCTTTGGCATCTCGGCCTCGGTCTACACCTTCGGCGGCTTCATGCAGTTGCTGACGCAGGGAGAGATCGAACGCGCCCTGGGGAGATTGCGCATGACTCGCGAACTTGAAGGTCTGCAGCAGCACGTCATCATTTGCGGGTTCGGCCGCATCGGAAGGATCCTGGCGGTCGAATTGACGAACGACCATACCGCGTTCGTCGTGGTCGATAATCAGCCGGCACGCGTGGCCGAAGCGCAAACCTTGCACTACCGAGCCTACCTGGGGGACGCCACGGACGAAGAGACGCTCGTCCGCGTCGGCATCGCGCGGGCGAAGTCGCTGTTGACCACGCTGCCGGACGACGCTGCCAACGTGTTCATCGCCCTCACCTCGCGGAATCTCAATCCCACGCTCAATATCATCGCCCGCGCAGAGCAACCCTCGACGCAGAAAAAGCTGATGCAAGCGGGCGCCAACCACGTGGTGCTCCCTGCCGCGATCGGCGCCCAACGGATGGCCGCCATGGTCACGCACCCCTCGGCCGTCGACTTTCTCGAGCTGATGGCGGGCAAAGGGCGGCTCGATATCGAGATCGACGAGTATCAAGTGACGGGTACTTCGACCCTGGCGGGCAAGACGGTCCGCGAGATCGAAGCTTCGAATCGGCACGGTCTGCTGACGATCGCGCTCCGCGATCCGACGGGAGGCTTGTTGTTCAATCCCGACAAGGAGCAGGTCGTCAGTCTGGGCCAGACGTTGATCCTGATGGGCAAACTCGAGGCCCTGCGGCAATTCCGCCGCGATTTTTTGGGCTGACCGGCTGCGCCGCGTCTCCCTGCGACCGCGCGTCGCGCGAGTCGCGGTGAGGGTTCCCGGGGTTGACTGACGGGGACTCGAAGGTAGGCTTGCCGCGCGTTGTGTGCGCTTCGGTGCGGGGGCGATTCGGGGGATGGTAAAACCCTGGGCGAATGCCCCAACCCGTTGCATTGTTAAAGTTTGCGCTGTTTGTCGCGACCCTCCCTGCGGCTTGACAATCCGGGGTGGGTCGACTACCAAGACAGTCAGTTCCAGAGATTCGTCGCCCGCAGCGGATCGCTGCCGGCGTTAGAGTGAAAAGTCGCCTATGGCTCTGATTGTGACCCCGCTCGATTCCCCCGACGGCCTGCTCGCAGGAGCGCCTGCGATCGGCATTTTTTCCCGCGAAACCGCCCGGCGTACGGGGGGCCAGGGGGGCGTTCGTCCCCTGGGAGGCGGGTCGTCCGCGAGTCTGCTTGCCGAAGACGATGACACCCTTCGCGCCGAGGACGATGAAGACGAAGACCACGAGGCGGACGTCGACGAGGATGACGACGATTTCGATGACGACTTCGACGACGACTTCGAAGATCAACTCGACGGCGACTGGGACGAGCTCGAGGACGATCTGGCCGATCCGGACGCCGCCAACGACGACGATGAACCGGGCGAAATCGACGAGGAAGAAGAGCCCGAGCTGGACGAGGATTTTTAGAAGCGGCAACGCGTGAGGGCCCGGCGCTGCAGGCTGATGGACCGCCGCCCCGAGCGAAACGAGAGCGCTCTTGAACCGAGGGCGCCGAAAAAAGGCGTCGCTTCGCGGCCAGGCAGTCAGGCGACTAGGCGACCAGGCAGTCAGGCGACCAGGCAGTCAGGCGACCAGGCAGTCAGGCGACCACGCAGTCAGGCGACCACGCAGTCAG
>JAEUIK010000294.1 GCA_016793185.1 Planctomycetaceae bacterium
GAGCCGGGAAGTACACTGGCCGGGGGGATGAACTGTAGCCGCTGATCCTACTCGATGGGGTCGGGCTGGCGGAGGCGCCTTCCTGGCGTGGCTCGAATTTGCCCCGGGTCCTATAATCTCACAGCTTCCCACCCACCCGCGCGCCCGCCCCGCGCACATCGCGATTCCCAAGGCCTGCCCCAATGATGAGTTCCGCTGCTGATGCGAGCTACGATCCCCGCTACCTCGAGGGCATCGAATTCTTCAACCAGTGCGAGTTCTTCGAGAGCCATGAGGTGTGGGAGGACCTGTGGACCGAATACCACGGGCCGGATCGAGGATTTTACCAGGGGCTGATCCAAGTCGCCGTGGCGTTGCATCACTTCGGCAACTCGAACATCCGCGGCGCCAAAAAGCTCAACCTGGGGTGCCGCAAGTATCTCGACCCCTATCGGCCGTTCCACTTGGGACTCGACCTGGATCAGTTCCTGGCCCAGTTGGATCGCTGCTTCGCCGCGGTGATGGCGAGCGAGGAAGAGTTTCCCCGGCTCGAGATCGACGCCGAGCTGATTCCCGAGATTCACTTGACGGCGGAACCCAACTCCGGCCGCAGCCCATCGTAGCCCTACCAGCGACCACGCGCGGAGCCGCGGATGCCACCTGCTGACGACTGGTCGTTCGACGCGGCAACCTTCGCGGGCAAGGCGCGGCTGTTTCCGCTGCCCGATCTGGTGATGTTTCCGCACGTCTTGCAACCGCTGCACATCTTCGAGCCGCGTTACCGCGCGATGTTCGAGGCCGCCATGGCCGACGATCAATTGATCGCCATGGCCGTGCTGGCCCCAGGTTGGGAGCAGAATTACGAAGGTCGCCCGGCCTTGGAGTCCTATGCCTGTCTCGGTCGAGTCGCGACGCATCAGCGGCTCCCGGACGGCCGCTACAACCTGCTCTTGCAAGGCGTGCGGCGCGTCAAGCTGCTGCGCGAATTGCCCCCTTCGCACGCGTTCCGTGAGGCGCATGTCGCGGTTTGCGACGACGTGTATCCGCCCGATCTCACGCCGGCGCGGCCGCAGCTGCGGCGTCGCCTCGTGGATTGCTTCAAGCAACTGCTGCCGAAACTTCCTGCCGCCCACGAGCAACTTGACCAGTTGCTGGGGAGCGAGATTCCCCTGGGCATGCTCACCGACCTGGTCGCCTACTCGCTTGACCTCGGCCACGAACTGAAGGTGCGACTGCTGGGCGAGGTCCACGTCGACCGCCGGGCGCAGCTCTTGCTCGAACGGTTGGACCGTATGGCATCCGAGCCGTTTGGCAAGCCGGCGCAGGCGAACGAATTCCCGCCGCGATTCAGCCAAAACTAGGCGAAACCCGACGGTGTCGCGCGCGCGGCGCGGGGGTTCCGCGACTTGCCGTCGCTTACTAGAATTGGCGAAAGGTTCGTTCTGGCGACTAATCCCCCCGTTGTTTCTCGTCGATTTAACCTGTCGGGTTCCGCGCATGTCCCCTGCCCCTCCCGATCGTTCTGACTCGAGTTCCGGGAGCCTTGCCGACGAGTTGGATGACGTCGGTAATGCGTCCGTGAAAGCGGCGTCCCCGTCTTTTGCCGTCGATCACGAACGGATCTGCCGGGCGGTGCGCGAGATTCTGGCGGCCGTGGGCGAGGATCCGAATCGGGAGGGACTGCGCGAGACGCCTGCCCGCGTGGCGCGGATGTACGCCGAGCTCTTCGCCGGTTTGCACGAAGATCCGCGCGTGCACCTGCAGAAGTTCTTCACCGAAAAGTACGACGAGGTCGTGCTCGTGCGCGACATCAGCTTCAACAGCATGTGCGAACATCACATGCTCCCCTTCATGGGTCGAGCGCACATCGGATACGTCCCCAACGGGCGCGTCGTCGGGCTCAGCAAGCTGGCCCGGGTCGTCGAAGTTGTCGCCCGCCGCCCCCAGGTCCAGGAACGAATGACCGAGACAATCGCCGACCTGTTGGAGCAGGAACTGAACGTCAAGGGAGTGGCCGTCGTCATCGAAGCCACCCATAGCTGCATGACGATCCGCGGGATTCGCAAGCCGGGCAGCCTGTGCGTCACCTCGGCCATGCGGGGGCTGTTCCGCTCGAACTTGTCGAGCCGCGCGGAAGTGATGACCCTGATCTATGGGGGCCGCGGGTAGCCCCGCGCCTCGCGCGGCGGGCCGGAAAACTGCGCGGCGGACTCACGGCCGCGCGAGAGCGGCCTGCCCCCCCGGGGAACGCGACACAGCCGAGCGGTTCGTCTGTCGACGATTGAGAGAAGACGTGGAGATCCAGATCCTCACCGAGTTCGCCTACCGCCTCGCCTTTGGGCTGGCGCTGGCGATGGCCTGCACTTCGCCGCGGCTGGTCACGAGCGGTTACTTCCGCGTCCACTCGTACGTGCTACTGGGGCTGGCCTCGCTCTCGGCGCTGGTCGCCGCCTCGCAGCGCGACCGTTTCGATCTCTGGCCAGCGCTCGCCGCCGCCGTCGCCAGTTACCTCGCCTCGGCCGTCTGGCTCTACGAAAAATGGACCGCCGGGCGGGTGCTGCTCGTCGTCGTGGCGATGTTTTCATTGATAGGCGCCTGGCTCGCGCTCCCTGCCGCACACGCCTCGACACCGGCCGTGACCTGGCTGGATGCGATCGACACCCTGGCGTCGGGCCTGCTCCTCGGTTCGGCGATGGCCGCGATGCTGCTGGGGCATTGGTACCTGAACACTCCCTCGATGCAGTTGGCGCCCTTGCAGCGACTGGTGTTGATCCTGGCGGGTGCCGTCGCCCTGCGCGCGCTCGTCTCGCTCGTCGGGCTGGGACTCGAAGTCTCGGCCCAGGGGTGGCCCAGCCAGCACCTGGCTTTCGTGGCGCTCCGCTGGCTGGCGGGCATCGTGGGGACCGGCGTGGTGGCCGCCATGACCTGGCAAACGCTGAAGATCCCCAATACCCAGAGTGCGACCGGCATCCTTTACGTGGGCGTCATCACCACTTTTCTCGGCGAATTGACGGCCCAGCTACTGTCGAGCCAGACGTTGTATCCTTTATGATGAAATCGATGGCTCTCGACCCGCCGCGGAGGAATACTCCGGGACGTTTGGAAATCCACTCATGAACGTCACCTACGCCTGTTCGCAGTGCCAGGCGCTTAATCGCGACGAGGTCGGTCCCACGTCCGAACGGCTCGTGTGCAGCGGTTGCGGCGCCGAGATCAAGCCCCCCAGCGATGCCTGGGAGGGGCAACACCTCACCCGCTGTCTCGTTTGCCCGAGCACCGATCTGTTCGTGCGGAAAGCCTTCCCGCAGCGCCTCGGGGTGGCCATCGTGATCCTGGGCTTCGTCGCCAGTTGCATCGCCTGGTACGACTATCGGACCGAGTTGACGTTCGGAATTCTGTTCGCCACGGCCCTGATCGACGTGGTGCTGTACGTGCTGGTGGGCAATCTGCTCATGTGCTACCGCTGCCAGGCGCAATACCGCGGCGTCGAAGGGCTCGAACGTCACGGCGGTTTCGAGCTCGAAACCCACGAGCGGCACCGCCAACAACTGGCGCGCCTGGCCGAGGTCGACAAGCGCCAACGATCGCTCTCGCAATCCTGACGCGTCGCCGAGGCACAGCCGCCTAACCTGATCACCTAGTGGCCATGGACGAACAGCGGGCGCGAATCGAAGAAGACCTCCGCGGCCTGCTGGATGGCGACGTACGCGCGGACGACGTCTTCCTGCAACTGTACGCCAGCGACGCCAGCATTTATCAGCTGGAACCCCTGGCCGTCGTGTTGCCGCGCTCGACGGCCGATGTTGCTGCCACGGTCCGTTACGCCGTGGCCAATCAGCTGCCGATCCACGCGCGCGGGGCGGGCACAGGGCTGGCCGGCGAGTCGCTCGGGCCCGGGATCGTCGTCGACTTCTCGAAGCACTTCCGCCGCATTCTGGGGGCCAGCGAGGAGTCGGTGCTCGTGCAGCCGGGGTTGGTGCTCGAGCGCTTGAACACCTACCTCCGGGCGTTCGGTCGGCATTTCGGCCCGGACCCCGCGATGAGCCAGGTAACCACCCTGGGAAGCGTCATCGCCCTGAATGCGGCCGGCAGCCACTGGCTCAAGCACGGGGCCACCGATCGGCACATCGAGCAATTACAGGTCGTGCTGGCCGACGGCGAAGTGATCGAGGCGGGGTGCGAGCCACTGGTCGACGGCGTCAATTACGATCCGCATCCCCGCAAACGCGCGCTGGTCAATGAACTGGCGGCACTGCTGGCCAGCGAGTCCGACACGATTCGCAAGCACCAGCCGCGCACCAAGGTGAATCGGGCCGGCTATGCACTGGCCAACGTCTTGCATCCCGATCACCTGAACCTCGGACGCCTGCTGTGCGGTTCGGAGGGAACCCTGGGACTGGTGACCGAAGCCCGGCTGCATACGACGCCTCTGGCTAGGCATCGCGGCGTGGCGCTCCTCTTTTTCGATTCACTCGAGGGGGCGGCCAAGGCGGTGCTCGACTTGCTTCCCCTCGGCCCCACCGCCTGCGACCTGATGGATCGCCGCCATGTGGGACTGGCGCGCGAAACGGAACCGCGGTTCGATCTGCTGATCCCCCCGGCCACAGAGGCGTTGCTGCTGGTCGAACAGGAGGGGGCCGATACGGCCGATGTCCGCGAGCGGTTGCGGAATGTGATCGCCCGGGTGCGACAGCGAAAATCCTCGGCCTTCGATGCGCGCCAGGCCTTCGATCCCGACGAGATCGATCTTTACTGGCAACTGGCTCAGAAGGTCGTCCCGACGCTGCAACGGATGCGCGGGCTGACGCGCGCCTTGCCCGGGATCGAGGACATGGCGGTTCCCCCCGAAGCGCTGCCCGGGTTCCTGGTGCAGATCCAGAACGTGCTCAAGCGGCATCATGTGACGGCCTCGCTCTTCGCGCATGCCGGCCACGGCCAGTTGCATCTGCGTCCCTTTCTCGATCCGAGCAATCCCGACGACGTGCAGACGCTGTGGCGCGTGGCCACGGATCTCTACGAGGCCCTGTTTGCCGTTGGGGGGACCATCAGCGGCGAGCATGGCGACGGACTGAGCCGAACCGCCTTTCTGCCCCGGCAGTACGGCGACCTGTACCGCGTGTTTCGTGAAGTGAAGCGGATCTTCGACCCGCACAATGTCTTCAACCCCGGCAAGGTCGTGGGCGACGATCCCGAGTTGATGACGCGGCATATCCGCGTGCCGGCCGGGCCCGGGGCCGACTCCGCGGCGACGGGCACCACCGCGCCGGCTGGCAACGGCGACGCGCCGGCCGATCCGGCGCTGCCGCTGGTCGATCTGCAACTCGTCTGGTCGCGCGACGACGTGGCCGAGATGGCCGACCGTTGCAACGGCTGCGGCGCGTGCCGAGCGCTGGGACCGGAAGTGCGGATGTGTCCGATTTTCCGCTTCGCCCCGGCCGAAGAGGCGTCGCCGCGTGCCAAGGCGAATCTGATGCGCGGCGTTTTGAGCGGGCAGATCGATCCCGCGGCCCTGGCGACCGACGAGTTCAAAGCGGTCGCGGATCTTTGTGTGAACTGCCAGATGTGCCGCCTGGAATGTCCGGCGAACGTGGATATTCCCCGGCTGATGCTCGAAGCGAAGGGGGCCTACGTCAGCGCCAACGGCCAGGGGGTGCGCGAGTGGCTGCTGGCGCGGATTGATTTGCTGAGTTCGGTGGCCAGCTTGATCTATCCTTTGACGAACTGGGCGATCGCCAACCGGCAGGCGCGCTGGGTGCTCGAGAAGGTGCTCGGCCTGGCCCAGGGTCGCAAGTTGCCCCGCGCGGCCTCACAGACGTTCA
>JAEUIK010000303.1 GCA_016793185.1 Planctomycetaceae bacterium
GATCCTGAATCAAACAGGCAGTGGTGGGCAGCAAGTAATCGGGCGTCTGCGTGCAGAAGAGAATGAAATCGATCGACGCGCGGTCGATCTGGTGCTCGGCAAAGAGCTTTTCGGCCGCGGCCACGGCCAGGTCCGACGGGAGTTCGCCCGGCGCGGCGAGGTGCCGCTGCCCGATCCCGGTCTTGGTGTGGATCAGCTCCATGTTCCAGCGGGGGAACAGGGCCTCCAGTTCGGCGTTCGTCTCGATCCGATCGGGCAGATGAATCGCGATCGGACCGATCGCAGCGTAGTTCACGGCAGGCTCCCTCGACACGCTCGAACTCGGCTGGGGGCAGGAGGCTACACAGCTTGCCCCAGGGGGTCAATTCCAGTGGCCGGCGGACGCCGGCTCAGCCCCTGCAAACGCCTGGCCCCGCCAGGTAGAACCTGCGAGCGGATTCCCATAGGTGCATCCGCTCAACGTGCGGATCAACGCCCCCAGCCTACACGCTTGCCACGACTCGGCCAACTAGGGGGGCTAGGGAGACCTTGCGGGTTCCGATGCCGCTTGACTTGGACACCGGGGCGGCGCGGCGATATAGTTCCCCGCCCTCTCATTCCGCGGGCGATTTCCCTCCAGGCAGAGATTCGTACGCCGATGATGTTCCGCCAGGATTGCCACTCTCGACGCTGGGTGCTCGCCCTGGCCGTGTGTTTCGCGGCACCGTCGGCGTCGGCCGGCGAGCCGCTCTGGGTCGAGGCCGAACGGTTGTCCCCGTTCGTCTACCGGGCCGACTTCCACCTTGACGAACGGGAGAGCCTGCTTGGCGAGTTACGGCAACTGCAGCGTGATCTATCCGAATCCCTCGCGCTCGAGGCGTCGGACGAACCGATCGAGCTGTACTTGTTTCGCGACGAGAAATCGTACCGCGAGTATCTGTCGGCGCGGTTCGGCGATCTCCCCGCAAGGCGAGCGCTCTACATCAAGACGACGACCGGACCGGGCATGGTCTATGCCTTTCGGGGGCCGCAGTTCGCAATCGATCTCCGCCACGAGTCGACGCACGCCCTGGTGCATGGCGCGTTGACCGAGATTCCGCTTTGGCTCGACGAAGGACTGGCCGAGTATTTCGAGATGCCCGCCGAACAGCGACAAGCCGGCCATCCCCACTTGCCGGGCATCCTGGCGCGACTGCGCGCTGGCGAGCTCCCGCGTCTGGAAACGCTGGAACGCCTAGACGATACGACCGGGCTGTCGCGCGACGATTACGCGGCCGCTTGGGCGTGGGTCCATTTTCTGCATCATGGGCCACCGGGAGCTCACGGAGAGCTCGTCAGCTATCTGCGCGAAGTGCAGCAGCCGTCGGTGCAACCGGTCCCGCTCAGCACGCGTCTGCGGCGGCTCTTGCCGCAACTCGAACGGACGTTTGCCGAGCATCTGGCGCGACACGCGCCCCGCTGACCGCGCACTCAGGTCGCCGGACCGTGAGCGAGCACGTCGCGCAGGTATTGCCCGTAGCTGTTGTTCATCCGGGCGGCGATCCGTTCGAGCTGGGCGGCCGAGATATAGCCCTTGTTGAAGGCGACTTCCTCGAGGCAGGCGATCTTGAGTCCCTGCCGCTTCTCGATGGCCTCGATGAAGTTCGCGGCCTGGATCAGCGACTCGGGAGTCCCCGTGTCGAGCCAGGCAAAGCCGCGGGTGAACCGCTCGACGCGCAATTCGCCGCGGCGGAGGTACTCGCGGTTCACGTCGGTAATCTCCAACTCGCCGCGGGCGGACGGCTTGAGGTTCGCGGCAATCTCCACGACCTGGTTATCGTAGAAGTAGAGCCCGGTCACGGCGAAGTTCGAGCGGGGTTGCCGGGGTTTCTCCTCGAGCGAGATCGCCTGGCCCTGGGCGTCGAACTCGACGACTCCATAGCGGTGCGGATCGCCTACCTGGTAGGCAAAAACAGTCGCGCCACGGTCATGGCTGGCGGCCCGCACCAGCATCTGCTGGAAGCCTTGCCCATAGAACAGGTTGTCTCCCAACACCAGCGCCACCGGATCGCTGCCGACGAACTCGCGGCCAATGAGGAAGGCCTGCGCGAGTCCCTCGGGCTTGGGCTGAACGGCGTAGCGGATCGAGATGCCCAGCTCGCTGCCGTCTCCCAAAAGCCGTTGAAAGCTGGGCGTGTCTTCCGGCGTCGAGATGAGCAGGATCTCGCGGAGCCCGGCGAGCATCAGCGTCGAGAGGGGGTAATACACCATCGGCTTGTCGTAGATCGGCAAGAGCTGCTTGCTGACCGCCTTGGTGATGGGGTGCAGCCGAGTGCCGGATCCGCCGGCGAGAATGATCCCTTTACCGGTCCGAGGAGGCGTGGCCATGGGGGCTCTTTCTGGAGTTGCACGTCCGCCTGGCCGGCGGACGCGAGGGGCATCGACACCTGGATTCCGCGAGCGGTGGTTCGGGCCGAAATAGCAATCCCGTCAGACCGACAGCCCAAGCCGTTCGCGCTGGTAGACTCCCGACGTCACACGCTCGATCCAGCGCGGGTTTTCGAGGTACCACCGCACGGTCAGTTCCAGGCCCGTCTCGAAGTTCTGCAGCGGCTTCCACCCCAGTTCACGGTGGATCTTGCCGGCGTCGATAGCATAACGGCGATCGTGGCCAGGGCGATCCTTGACGAATTTGATCAGCGATTCGCAGGGGGCATGTCGCAAGCCGGGCTGGAGGCGATCGACGAGGGCACAAATCTTCTTGACGATGTCGAGGTTTGCCCGCTCGCAGTCGCCGCCGATGTTGTAGACCTCTCCCGGCTGGCCCGCGGCCAGCACGCGGCGAATTGCACGGCAGTGGTCCTCGACGAAAAGCCAGTCGCGGATGTTTTGTCCGTCGCCATAGACCGGCAGCGGCTTTCCCTCGACCGCATTCAAGATCATCAGCGGAATCAGCTTCTCGGGAAACTGGTATGGACCGTAGTTGTTCGAGCAGTTGGTAATCAGGACCGGCAGCCCAAACGTGTGGTGATAGGCCCTGACGAAATGATCGGAGGAGGCCTTCGAGGCCGAGTAGGGGGAGTTCGGCGCATAGGGCGTGGACTCGGTGAACTTGCCGTGGGGGCCCAGCGACCCATACACCTCATCCGTCGAGACGTGCAGGAGTCGGAAGGCGTCTTTGTCGGCGCAGTTCAACCCGGTCCAGTAATCGCGGATCGCTTCGAGCAGTTCGAAGGTTCCCACGACGTTGGTCTGCACGAAGGCGGAGGGTCCGTCGATCGAGCGATCGACGTGCGATTCGGCCGCGAAGTTCACGACGGCCTGCGGACGATGTTCGGCCAGGAGCGCCGCGACTTGGCTCCGGTCGCCGATATCTCCCTGCACAAAGAGATAGCGGGGATTACCGGCGACCGCTTCCAGCGAATCCAGGTTGCCCGCATAGGTCAGCTTGTCGAGATTCACCAGTCGGCTCGACTCGTCGGCGATCCATTGACGGACAAAACAGCCGCCAATGAATCCCGCGCCGCCGGTCACGAGGATCGTCTGCATAGGCCTCACACTTGAGAAGAGAGGGGCGTGACGGCAACCCGTCGCGGGGAATCCTCACAACACCCTACCTGTAAATTAATCTCTCCCTGGGGAAAAATCTGCCGCATCGGGCGGCGGGGAAAGTGCCCCGGACCCGCTCGAACCGCGACTTCCCCCGCACAACCGACGAAGCGCCGCGGCGTAGAAGGCTTCCCCAGTGTTCCCAGACGATAATCTCCCCGGCGTGAATGCCTAGAGCCGCCGGCGATTTTTCTTCGCGCCTCGCGCTATTCCCGTCCTCGGCATTAGGACGATAGTAAGGATTGAGCGTTTCCATCCGACGAATCCGCCGTGGGGATTTCGTCGGCCTGCCCAGGCGTAAGCGATGAGCCTGATTCGACACATTTATCTTGCGTATTTTTCGCAACCCAAGTCCGAGAGGGTTCTGTATCGGCTGATCCGCCGGCACAAAATCCACCGGATCGTGGAGCTGGGCCTGGGCACGGGGCTCCGCGCCACCCGCCTGATCCGGGCTGCCCAAGGGGCGACCCCCGGCGCGACGATCCGCTACACCGGCATCGACCTGTTCGAAGCCCGGCCCGATCAATCCGGCCCAGGGCTCGCGCTTAAAGAGGCGTACCGGTTGCTGAAAACCACGGGCGTGCAGCCGCAGCTCGTCCCGGGCGATCCTTTCTCGGCCCTGGCCCGCGTTGCCAACGGCCTGCAGGGAACCGAGTTGGTGCTGATCTCGGCCGACCAGGATCCCGCGGCGCTCGCTCAGGCGTGGTTCTATCTCCCCCGTCTGCTGACCCCCCAATCGCTGATCTTCAGCGAGGCGGCCGAGGGTCCCCCGGGGCGGCGGACGCTGAAGCAGCTCACGCGCCTCGAAGTCGAGCGGCTGGCCAGCGCCGGCGAGCGGCGCCGCGCGGCGTAGGAGCTGCAGCTCCCGCAAGTCGGAGCGATTGCAGGCCTTCCGCCCCCGTCGCGAGTGCGGCATTCCCGGTTTTCGACATAGCGCGTCCCTCAGGCGCTGGTTAGAATAACGGTGGCCCTGTTTCGGGTATCCGCGCCCGTCCGAGTCGCCGTAATGTCTCAGCCATCTGCCGCCAATTCGCCCAGTCCCACGTCGTCGAGTGGCGGTGGAAGCTCCCCAGTCGCAGCGCATGTGGCCCTGGTGCAGGGCAAGGCGCCGCAACTCGCCAGTGAAACGCAGCGACTGTTGCGACTGCGACTGCGCGGGGCGGTCACCCTATTCTTCATGGGGTCGGGGCTGTTTCTCGCGCGGGACGTCGCCACCCAGGGAATCGGAGTCTTCCTGCCGCCGAGCGAGTTCATGCCGTTCATTCTGCTGGCCCTGACGGCGACTTTCGGAGTTTGCGCGGCTCTGTTGTGGAGCCAGATTCCCCTCTCGATGTTGGCTCTCCGGGTGGCCGAGCTGTTGATCGTTGGACTCCCCGCGCCGGTCATTCTGGCCGTGGAGTACAGCCTCACCGAAGCGACGCGTACCTCTGGGCGCAATGCCGTGCTTACCCCCGTCTGGCTGGCGCTTGTCTTCACCTACGCGATGTTCATTCCCAATACCTGGCGCCGGGCCGCCGCGGTCATCAGTCTCCTGGTCACGCTGCCGATCGTCGTCTACTTGATCGATCGCTCGGCCGAAGCCGATTTCCGGCTGCTCGACGCCTTGATGACCGCCAGCCCCAGTATCCTGCTGCTGTTCATCGGCGCGACCATCGCCGTTTCCGGCACGCACATGATCAATTCGCTGCGACGCGAGGCCTTCGAGGCCAAGCGGTTCGGGCAGTATGTGCTCAAGGAATCCCTGGGAGCAGGCGCCATGGGCGAGGTCTATCTCGCCGAGCACCAGCTGCTCAAGCGCCCTTGCGCGATCAAGGTAATCCGCCCCGGCCGAGCCGCCGACCCCCAGGCGCTGGCCCGGTTCGAACGCGAAGTTCGCGAGACGGCCCGGCTCTCGCACTGGAACATCGTGGAAGTCTTCGACTACGGGCACACCGAGGACGGCACGTTCTACTATGTGATGGAGTACCTGCCCGGTAAGACGCTGGGCGAGCTGGTCGATCAGCATGGCCCCATGCCTGCGGAGCGGGCGATCCACTTGTTGCGGCAGGCCTGCGATGCCCTGCGCGAAGCGCATGGGCAAGGGCTTGTCCACCGCGACCTTAAACCGAGCAATATCATCGCCGCGCAACGCGGCGGGGTGTTCGATGTCGTGAAGATCGTCGATTTCGGCCTCGTTGAGGCGACGGCTCCCCCGGCGGGTCGGGCCGCGGCAGGGCCGGGCCTGATCCTCGGTTCGCCGCTCTTTATGTCGCCCGAACAGGCCTTGGCCCAGCAGGCCCCGGACGCGCGCAGCGACCTCTACTCGCTGGGGGCCGTGGCCTACTTTCTCGTGACGGGGCGCCCTCCGTTTGAAGGGAAGAAGCCCGTAAAGGTGCTGGTGGGGCACGCCCGCGACGAAGTGGTCCGTCCCTCGGACCTCAATCCGCGTGTCCCGCGCGACCTGGAGGAGGTCATCCTGACCTGTCTGGCCAAGGAGCCCGCCGAACGCTATCGCGACGCCGATAGCATGGCGCGGGCGCTGGCCGCTTGCGGGGGAGCCGACGCCTGGACGCGCGAGTTGGCGGCGCAATGGTGGCAGGAACTGGACGGCCCGCCTGCAACTCCGGCGGCCGGAGCCGGGTATTACCGGTAGTCGGTTCCGCGGCTGCGCGCCCTAAACCGGCCGTGCGAATCGACTTGCCCAAGCCGGCTTGGCTCCGCGCCGGGGCGACCCGCGAGGCCCGTTCAAGGTTTTGCTCGTCCTGGCGAAATAAATGCGTCGGCCGAACATTCGGCGCGCGAGCTCCGTCTTGCGAAGTAGCGATCTCGCCTCTGCCGACCGACAAGTGGTCCGGCGGCAGGCTCCCGCCTACGATAGAGCATGAGTTTGCCCGACTCGCCCCGGGGAAGGTTGCGATGAACTATTCATCAACCCCCAGACCGATCGATCTCTCGCCCTTCGACCCGACGCTGGATGCGCCTGGTTCGTCGACTCCGCTCAGCGGTTCGTCCTATTCGCCCTGCGGACCGCGGATCGCCCTGGTCGAAGGAAGCGGTCCCGAACTCTCGGCCGAAACCTACAACCTGCTGCGCGTCCGGCTGCGGGCCGCTGCGTTCGCCCTCTGCCTGGGGTCGTTCGTTTTCCTCGTGTGGGGGCTGATTTCCCCTCCTCCCCCCAAAGCCAGCAGCGAAGTCCTCTTTGGCATGCACGTAGCGCACGTGGTGGCGCTGGCGGTGATCGGCGCGTCGCTGTTCATCCATTGCCCCTGCTCGGTGGGCAAGCTCCGCATCAATGAGCTGCTGATTTTCGGCCTTACCGGCGCGTTCTTCGCCGCCTTGCAGTGGGAGGGATGCCACTTTTGGGCAGCGCATCAGAACGAGGGCCTGCTCACCGGCAGCGTCAAGGCCACGACCGGCTATTGGGACGCTCTGATCTTCACTTACGCGCTCTTCATTCCGAACACATGGAAGCGGGCCGCGGCCGTAATCGGCACGATGGCCGCCTTGCCCATCGTGCTGACGATCGTCATGCGGTGGCAATCGCCGGCCATCGCCTCGATGATCACCGTGGACGAGGTCATCGAACAGGTCCTGATGATGAGCCTGGCCTTCGGCATCTCGGTGTACGGCACCCATAAAATCGGCGCCCTGCGGCGCGAGGCGTTTGCGGCTAAGCAACTCGGCCAATACCGGCTGCGGGAACTGTTGGGCGCTGGCGGAATGGGCGAGGTCTACCTGGCCGAGCATCAGCTCCTCAAACGCCCCTGCGCCGTCAAGCTGATCCGCGCCAACCAGGCGACCGATCCGCGGGCACTGGCCCGCTTCGAGCGCGAAGTGCGGGCGACGGCCAAGCTCTCGCACTGGAATAGCGTCGAGGTCTTCGACTACGGGCGGACCGACGACGGCTCGTTCTACTACGTGATGGAATACCTGCCCGGCATGAGCCTGGCCGAGCTGGTCCGCAGGCACGGCCCGCTGCCGCCGGAGCGCGTCGTGCATTTGCTCCGCCAAACCTGCGACGCCCTGCGCGAGGCGCACAGCTTTGGCTTAATCCATCGCGACATCAAGCCGGGCAATATCTTTGCCGCCGAGCGCGGCGGCGTTCACGACGTCGCCAAGCTGCTCGACTTCGGATTGGTCAAACCGTTATCCGAGGCACACGACACGCACCTGACGCAAGACGGTGCAATTACCGGTTCGCCGCTGTACATGTCGCCCGA
>JAEUIK010000314.1 GCA_016793185.1 Planctomycetaceae bacterium
GTCGTCTTTGTCCGCAATCCCGTAACGGCTACAATTCGACCCCTCGACCGTCGCTGCCCGCGTCATCCCCCCGCGTTCCATCCCGCCCGACAATCCACACCCGGCAGGAGGCCATCCGTGGACAAGCTCTTCATCGTCGGCATCGACACGATGCTCGGCGCCAATCTCGCCGTGAGTTGCCGTGAGCAGTTCGAAGTCCACGGCGCGACCTGCGCCGCCGGCCACGCTCCGGCCGGGTTCTCCGTCACCGCGGTCGGCGATGCGAGCGCCGCGCGGACCAAGGCTCTGCTCGCCGAAGTGCGCCCGAACTGGGTGATCCTCGCCGGCCAGTTGGCGCGATCGAGCTGGGAAGATTCGGCCGCGGCAATTCTCTGGCAGCAAGAAGTCGCGCTTGCCAGTGCGTTCGGCGCAGCGGCGCGGGAGGCTGGCGTCGCTACGTGCCTGCTTTCGACCGACGCCGTGTTTGCCGGGCCGCGGCTCTTTCACGAAGAGAACGCCCGAGCGACGGCCGCCACGGCCGCGGCCGTGGCCGCGCGCGAATCCGAGATCGCGCTGGTGGCCAGCTGCGCGCTCGTCGTCCGCACGCACGCCTATGGCTGGCGACCGAATGGCGGCGGCCTGATTGACACGCTCTGGGACCAGCTTCCAGCCCTCGATCGACCCGCCGGCGAGGGCCGCCACTATGCCACTCCGATTCTGGCCAGCGACCTCGCGCCCCTCTTGATGCGCGCCTACGAGCGCAAGCTGCGAGGGTTGTATCACATCACGGGCGCCGAGCGGACCAACCGAATCCGTTTCGCCAACGAGTTGGCCAGCGCGGCGGGCTACGACGCTCTGGACCGGTCGCCGCTGTTGCAGAGCGAAGTGCAATCGACCGTCGCGGTCGAGACGTCGCTCAATACCCGCCGTGCGCGGCGCGATTTGGAGCTGCCGATGCCGTTGTTGCGCGAAGGGCTGGAGCGGCTCGTAGCGCAACGGGTGAATGGTTATCTCGATCGACTTCAGCCGGCGCGGTCGAAAAAGACCAGTCAGGCGGCCTGAGCCGGATGCCTCGCCCAGGCAGGCGCGGGTTGCGCCTCGACAAGCTGGGAGACCGGGATCCTGGAAGTCGAGAGGTGCCGGCCTCGGAGAGGCCAGCCACAGTGAAGAGCCAGCCTCGAAGAGGCCAGCCACAGGTGTGAGCCGGCCTCGAAGAGGCCAGCTACAGAAGGCGGGCAGTTCGGCCGTTCCTTAGCGTTAGTGGCGGGGGAGGCCGATCAGCCTATAGAGCCTTGGATCGGCGAGCGAGTCAACGCTGAGCGCCGCGCCCTCGAAGTTGTGGCTCAGGCTATGTCCTCCCGGGACGGCCACCGCGATCGTTCCCGCCGCCACGGCCGCCCGGCAGCCATTCTGGCTGTCTTCGAGCACCACGACGCGCTCGGGGGGCAGTCCAAAACGCGCGGCGGCCTTCAAGTAAATCTCGGGGTGCGGCTTGCCTTCGATCACATCCTCGGCCGAGAGGATGAACCGGAACCGCGGCGCCAGATCGAAGCGCCCCAGGACATCCTCGACGAAGCCGCGGCGGCTGCTCGTGGCGATGGCCTTGGGGATGTTCGCCCGCTCCAGGGCGCTGAGCAGATCGAGCAGTCCGGGCATCGGGGCCAGTCGCGTCGCCAGCAGATCGACGAAGATCTCGTCGGTTTCGCGCTCGAGCTCGTCGACGGTCGCTTCAAGCTCGTGCCAGTCGATCATGATCTGCAGCGAGATGCGGCCCGGC
>JAEUIK010000341.1 GCA_016793185.1 Planctomycetaceae bacterium
CTCCGTTACGCCTGGCCAAAGTAGTCGACCGACGCGAGCAGCGACTGCGTGATCGACGCCAGCGATTGCTGTCCGTTTTGCACCTGGCTGCGGTAGTACTGCAAGCTACCCTGGTCGGCGCGCCGGCCGTAGACATTCTGGTAGAGCGAGTTGATGGCGCGGTCGACGTACTCGGTCGAGCGGAGGAACGCGCTGGCGACGTTGGCCCGACTGGTCCCCCCGTTCAGTTGATTGACCCAGCTGGCGCGCCCGCCGGCATCGGCCTCGCGGCCCAGAATCTCGCGATAGAGCGAATCGACAAACGCGCCGTTGCTGGCGTTGCGCGTCGAGTACTCGGCCGAGTTGACAATCGCCCGGGCCACCTCGTCGATCGTGCGGCCCTCGCGGATGGCGGCGATCCAGCCGGAGCGGCCGCCGGCGTCCGCCGACCGATGCAAGTACTGGGCGTAGAGTCCATCGACGACTTTGCCCAGATGCTCGGTCGAGTTCCAGATCGCCTGCACGACGTCGCTCCGCGCGGCTCCGGACCGGAGCAGCCCGGAGAAGTGGTTCAGGCCCGCGCTGTCGGCATTCCGTCCCAGGAGGCTGACATAGAGCGAGTTCACGTAGGCGCGGTCGCCGCTGGACTGGGCATATTCGACGGCGGCGGCCAGGTCGACGCGCTTGAAACTGAGTCCGGTATTGACGACGTTGTCGTGCTCGTCGTCGCCGTCGACGATCGTCTGGCCGGTCGCTTTGAGGATCGCCAGGATGCCATCAGGAGTCGCCCGGGCGGACTGCCCGGCGGCGTCGAGCGCCTGGTGGACGATGACCGCGGCGGCCGCGACCACCGGCGAGGCCATCGAGGTGCCGGCCATCGCCGTATAGGTATTATTCAGATAGGTGCTGGTGATGAATGCGCCCGGCGCGAGCAAGTCGAGCTGTGCGCTGCGCTGCGTGAAACTGGTGATGCGATCGGCCGCGGTCGAGAAGTCGCGCCCACCGTTGCCCCACGCCACGGGGCCGTAATTGGCGTCCCAGACGGCCCCGACCGAAACGACGTACTGGCTGATGGCCGGATAGCCGAGCCCCGGCTGGCTGTTGTTGCTATAGAAGCTGTTACCCGACGCCGCGGCGACGAACACCCCTTGGTTCTTGAGCTGCGCGAGCGTTCCTTCGAGAAAGCTGTAGGGGTTGACGGTGAAATTGCCCGACCCCAGTGAAAGATTGACGGCCACGATGTTGTATTGCGTGCGGTACCGTTCGACCCATTGCAGCGCGGAGAGCACGTTGCCGTAGGTGCCGGTGCCGGTTTCGTCGAGCACCCGCAGGGCGACGAACTTCACGTCGGGCGCGATCCCGAGGTACTGCGCGTCGCTACCGGTGATGATCCCGGCGACGTGAGTGCCGTGGCCGTTGAGGTCCATGGGATCGGCGTCGTTGTCGACGAAATCCCAGCCCCCCAGGTAGTCGCCCGCCAGGGCCGAGTGCCGATAATCGACGCCGCTATCAATGATGGCGATCGTGTAGCCCTGTCCCGTGTAGGGCAGCACCTGCGCGGCGTTGGCTCCGATCAGGGCCCGCGCGGCCGCGTCGAGACCCTCGACGGGCGTCGTCCCGAGATCCGCGTAGCCATCGGTCAGCGCCGGCGCGATGTCGGCGATGCTGAACGTCTGCTGACTCCACTCGGCATAGCCGGGGTCGGACGGCGCCACGCTGAGCAGCAACAACGTCTCGAGCTGCTCGACGCGGAGTCCGGCCGGCTTGGCGGGTTTCGGGGCGCTTCGTGCGCGCTGGCGTCGGGGGAGCCGGACTAAGGCTCGCAGCCAGGTACGCATCGATCGACCTCCGCAGAGCAAGATCCGCGCTGAATCGCGCGAGGACATGAGCATCGACGTGCGGCTCGGGCGAGCGCGCTCGAGCCGGGAGGCCCCGCAGGCCTCTGTGGGGAACCTAGGTTGACGTTGCCGGCTGGGCAAACGACTCGTGGCACGCTCGGCATGGAACGAGTTCCCGGAATCCGCAGGGTGCGGACGAGACTCCGCCGACGACCGCCGTGGCGAAACTCGCCGCGTCGCAGAAACACCACGCTCGCGCGTGCCAAAAAGCCAACGCGAGTGGGTGCAGGGGTCGTCCGCGCGGCGCGACGGGCCGCTTCCCAGGACGTGCAGGGCTCGTTTCCGTCGAGCCGATTGCGCGCACAGCGCTCTAGGCCGTGCAGATGGCGCCCACGGGTCAGCCCCGCGGCGCCCAAACGGCCACGCGCTCAGCCACGCGCGCGGTGGGCCGTCGATCCTTCGAATACCAACCTACCGGCAACGCCCGACCGATGCGAGCGGCCGGCAAAACCGGTATAACTTTCTCAATCTCCGCCGTGCCGAACCGGCGATGCACGGTTCTGGCGGCCGAGACTTGGGTACTCCCGTTTGTACGCAGGCCGAGGCGAGATCGCCTGCGCGGAAATCGGAACACGCCATGAGACAACCTGTTTCGCGCCGCGTCGCACTCCTCACCGGGGCGGGTTTGCTAGCTGGGGTGGGCTCGCGGGCGGCCGGGGAGCCGAGCCGAGAGGCGCGCCTGTCGGTCTTTAACGAAGACGTGACGGTCCCGCTCGGGCATCCCCTGATGGGGGGCGGGATCGAGCCGGCCAAGTCGGTCGCCGACCCGCTCTGGGCCCGCGGCATCGTCCTCGAAGGGGCCGGACCGACGATCGTCATCGCGGCCGTCGACTGGTGCGAGATTCGGAACGAGGCCTACGATCGTTGGCGGGCAGCGCTCGCCGAAGCCGCCGGAACCGCGCCTGACCACGTGTTGCTCGCCAGTGTGCATCAGCACGATGCGCCCGTCGCCGATCTCCGGGCGGAGCGGATCCTCAGAGAGCATCAACTCCAGGGCAGCATCTGCAATCCGGAGTTTCACGAGCAGGCGGTGCGACGCGTTGCGGCCGCCGTGGCCGAGGCGCGCAAGTCGTCGCGGCACGTCACGCAGCTAGGGCTCGGCCGGGCGCGCGTCGACCGCATCGCCTCCAATCGTCGCTACCTGACCGCCGCTGGCGAAGTTCGCTACGACCGAATGAGCACCACGCGCGACGCGGCGGCACGGGCCGCGGACGAGGGTACTATCGACCCCTGGGTGAAGACACTCAGTTTCTGGGATGGTGAACAACCGCTGGCGGCGATCAACGCCTATGCCACCCATCCCATGAGCGCGTATGGCCAGGGACTCGTTTCGAGCGACTTTGTCGGGCTGGCCCGGCAGCGGCGCCAGGCAGACGATCCTCGCGTCCAGCAGGTTTATTTTTCGGGCTGCAGCGGCAATGTGACTGCCGGCAAGTACAACGACGGGGCGCCGCTGAATCGAGCCGAGCTGGCCGATCGCCTCTACCAGGGCATGCGCACCGCCTGGCAGGAGACTCGACGCGTGCCGCTGACTGGCTGGCAGGTGCGGGTGGCGCCGCTCAAGCTCGAACCCCGTGCCGCCGACGGGTTCACGGCCGCCGAGCTATCCGCGCAGCTCACGCCCGAGCAGAAGCCGTTCGCTCAATGCCTGGCGGCGATGGGTTTGAGCTGGCGCGAGCGGCTCGAACGCGGCCGGCAGTTGGAGGTCCCGGCCGTCGATTTCGGGCCGGCTCAATTCTTGCTGCTGCCCGGCGAGAGCTACGTCGAGTACCAACTCTACGCGCAAGAACAACGCCCGGAGTCGTTGGTCGTGGTGGCCGGTTACGGCGAATGCGCCACCGGCTATGTGCCGATCGAGCGGGCGTGGCGCGAGCACGACGGCAATCTCTGGGATTGGTGTTGGGTGGCGCCCGGGGCGGAAGAGCCGCTCAAGGCCGCGATCCGCCAGGCACTGGGCCAGCCGGCCCGGGAAGACTAAGGGCCGCTGCCCCGCCAGAGTGCGGGGATGTGGGGCGAGGCACGGCCGGTGCGACTGGCATCGCCGGCGCGAAGCCGCGCAGTGGTTCGATCCGGGCAAGTTTTGCCGGAAAAACGGCCCGGCGAGACCTAGGATTGTGGTGCGGCCGGGAGTTTCCTCGGGGTATTCCGGCGTGGTACTGTGCTGTTACCGCACGCCTCCGTCGGTACCTCTCAACTCAAAGCCGCCAAGGATGATTCTCGTATGTGTCAAAACCCCGCTCGCAATCTGCCTGCCCGACTCGGTTTGATCGCGCTCCTGGTCGCCGCTGCCTGTTGCGGCAGGGTGCCGCGCGGCGCGGGCGCTGAAGAGACCCGCTGGCGGTCGGCCTTCGAGCGCATTCGCCGCGAGTACGCCCAACGGCACGTCGAGGTCCTGGCCGACGACACCTTCGAAGGACGCGAAGCCGGCAGTCGGGGGGGCCGCGCTGCCAGCGTGTACCTGGGGCAGCAATTCCAGAAGTTCAAACTGGCTGGCGCCGGCAGTGCCGGCGGGTACTACCAGGCGTTTGGCAACAACTACCGAAACATTCTGGGGCGTCTCGAAGGGAGCGACCCCGAGCTCAAACACGAGTTCATCCTGGTCGGCGCACATTACGACCACGTGGGTTACGGCACCGCTTCGAACAGCTATGGTCCGACAGGCTACATCCACAACGGCGCCGACGACAACGCCAGCGGGGCCGCCGCACTGTTGGCTGTGGCCGACGCCTTTGCCCATGTCGATCCACCTCCCAAGCGCACGATCATCTTCGCCCTCTGGGACGCCGAGGAGAAAGGACTGCTGGGGTCGAAGCACTGGTTGGCCGATCCGACGATCCCGCTCAAGGATCTCGTGCTCGCCGTGAACATGGATATGGTCGGCCGGGTGCGAAACGATCGCGTCGAGGTCATTGGCACGCGCACGACTCGCGGGTTGCGTCGAATTGTCAGCGAGCATAACCGCGAGCCCGCCCTGCTTCTCGACTTCACCTGGGAAATGGCCGACAACAGCGACCACCACCCGTTCTATCAGCGGGGAATTCCCATTCTGATGCTCCATTCGGGTCTGCACAGCGACTATCACCGTCCGAGCGACGACGTGGAACGAGTCGACCCGGAAGGGATCGCGCGCTCGGCGCGGGTCTTGTTCGGTGCGGCGTATGAACTGGCCAACCAACCGTCACGGGCGACCTTTCGCACGGCCGCTCGCGGGGAAGGCCTCAGTGAGCAACGGGCCCGCGAAGTTGCGGCCCCGGCGGCGCCGGGACGCTTTGGCGTGCGCTGGAGCGAAGCGACGGCCGCCGGCGGAGTGACGGTCAGCAGCGTCGATTATGGCTCGCCCGCCGAGAAGGCGGGCCTCAAGCCCGGGGACCGCATCACCCAGTTTGCCGGCCAGCCGGTCCGCGGTGGCGACGACCTGCGCGCTCTGGTGGCGACGGCGCCCGTCCAGACAGCCGTCGCGATCGACCGTGGAGGCCAGCCCGCCGAACTGCCGATCGAGCTGCGCGGCAATCCGGCGCGACTCGGGTTCGCCTGGCGGACCGACGATGCCTCGCCGGGCTGCGTGATCGTCACACGGGTGACGCCCGGTTCGCCGGCGGCCCGCGCGGATCTGCGCGTCAATGACGTCATCTACCGCATCGGTGCGACCGACTTTGCCTCGAGCGACGACTTTCATCGACTGGCCTCGACCCTGCCGATGCCGTTCGAACTCGAGGTCGAGCGGAAGGGCAAGATCGACATTCGCACCCTCACGCCCTGGCTGCCCGAGTCGCCGCAGGCGGTCGAGGTCGCCAAGCCGACGGGAGAATGATCCCGCGCCGCTCGCGTTATCGACCGTCCGGTTCGATCCGCCGCAAGTCGCGGATGCGCTTCGATTCGTAGGTGCGCTCGCGGGGGGGCGTACCCTCGAGACGCAGGATCAGGCCCGCCGCTCCAGGCGTGGCGTCGATCAACTGCAGGCCCCGTTCAGGTCCGAGTACGGCCACCGCCGTGTCGAGGCCATCGGCGGTCAGGCAATCGGATGCGACGATCGCGACGGTCAGCGATTCCTGCATGCCGAGGCCGGTCTGGGGATCGACGATGTGTGAGTAGCGCCGCCCCCCGATCTCGACGTATTGGAAGGCGTCGCCCGCCGTGGAGATGGCCTGGTGGTCGAGCAGCACGTAGCGGGCGGGAGGCGAGTCGGGACGGATGCCCCCGATGCCGATTTTCCAGCCCTGTTCGCCAG
>JAEUIK010000343.1 GCA_016793185.1 Planctomycetaceae bacterium
TAGAATGCCCCCCACGACATCCATCCGCCTTCGAACCTACGGAGAGGTCACTCATGCGTCGCTCTTGGCTTTCCGCACTGGCCATCCTGGTCGCCTTCGCCGGCGATTCTCGTTCGTCCGCCGCCGACGGGCAGGCCCTGCCGCGCTGCTATCTCGATATCACCGCCGACGGCAAACCGCTGGGGCGCGTCGTCATCGAGTTGCGCGCCGACGTCGTCCCCAAGACGGCCGAGAACTTCCGGGCCCTCTGCACGGGCGAAAAGGGCTTCGGCTTCAAGGGCTCGCCGTTCCACCGGGTGATCCCGGGCTTCATGTGCCAGGGCGGGGACATCACCCGCGGCAACGGCACCGGGGGCAAGTCGATCTACGGCGAAGAGTTTCCCGACGAGAACTTCAAGCTCAAGCACACCGGACCGGGCGTATTGAGCATGGCCAACGCGGGTCCGAACACCAATGGCTCGCAGTTCTTCCTCTGCACGGCCAAGACCAGCTGGCTCGACGGCAAGCACGTCGTCTTCGGTAACGTCGTGGAAGGCCTGGACGTGGTCAAGAAGATCGAGAGTCTCGGTTCCGATTCGGGCCGGACGCGCGCCAAGATCGTCATCGCCGACTGCGGCGAGCTGAAGCCGCAGCCGTAGCTGCGGTCCGAGGTCATGGCGCCCGAAAGCCCAGCGGCTGGCGGGATACTCCGGTGAGCTGGGTGAGTGCCGCCTGCAGGTCGGCGTCGTGCGGTTGCGCGCGATTGTCCGCTCCGACGGCGCCGCGAAAAATAGCCCCCTGCACGGTGAGGATCGCCAGTTCGCGAACCTGCGCGCCGCTGAGGTCGGCGCTCGCCGTCGCGGCGCGATCCACCAGCTCGGCGGGACAGTCGAGGTTCGCCCATTGCTGCGCGATGATCTGCCGGCGCGCCACGAATTGGGGCAAGCCAATCTCCAGGCGGATGTCGAAGCGGCTCGGCCGATCCTTGAGCGCCGGCTCGATTGCCGCCAGATCGTTGGTCGTCGCCACGATCAACAGACCGTCGTTGCGCTCCAGGCCGTCCATCTGCGCAAGCAGTTCCCCCAATCGTCCATGCGCGCCGTAAGCGCGGTCCGCGGCGTAGAAGTCGAGATCCTCGAGAAACAGGATCGTGGGGCGTAGCTTGCGGGCGAGGCGGAAGATGTCGCGGAGGTCGTAGTCGCGACTCTCGAAGTCGGCGGGCGTGATCCACATGAAAGTCGCCCGACCGAGACTCGCCAGCACCTTGCCGATCATGGTCTTGCCGTTGCCGGGAGGGCCATAGAGCATGATTCCGCGCCGCCAGGGGACCCGGCTGGCGCGAAACGCCGCGCCGCGCTCCAGCACGCAGGCGATGTTCTGCTCCAGCGTGTTGCGGACGACCGGGTCGAGTGCCAAATCGTCCCACGCGACTCGCTGGCCCAGGCGGAGCAGCGTGCCGTCTCCGCGAATCACCTGCCGGCGGAGATAGTGGCGCCGCCGCATCGAGCGCGCGACCGCCTGCAATGCGGCATGCAACTCGCGGGCCTCGCGCCGCGGGCCGATGAGGGAGAATGAGAACTCGATGTTGCCCCGCCGATACTCCTCTTCGACCACGATGACGCGCCGGCGGCCGTCGGGGAGCTCGAAGAGCAACGTTCCTTCCACCAGGCACTCGCGCTGGCGGCCGGGACGGACTTCGACCCGCCGATAGATCGGCGCCCAGATGGGCGTGAACTGGTAATCGCGCGGACCGGTCGTGCCGCAGTACCTCCAATCGGCGAGGGCGCGGCGGAGCGCCCGGTGCGCGTTGGGAAGCTCGCACGGAGCGACGCGCAATTGCTTGATCGTCACCTGCCCGCCGCTGATTCCCAGGAACGCTCCGATCTCGTCCGCCAGCGGGCCGTCGAGCCGGCACAGGTCGTAGTAGTACGCGCGGTGGTCGGCGAGCGTCGCGGCAGCGTGCCGCCGCTGAAGATACCTGGTGCGCGCACGCGGTCCCGCGACCCCACGCCGAGGGTCTCGAGGCTGCGCCGTTGTCGTCGGACCGGGAGAACTCATGGTTCTCCGTGAGAGATGATTCGCGTGGCCAAGGTTCGCGCGGCGCTTCGTCGGGCCGCGGCGTATTTCCTTGCGGGCCCGAGGCTGCCAGCCAATAATGCTGCCAAGTTCGAGTCTCCTCAGGCCCGTTGCGCGGAGTGCTGGCGTTTGCTTATGGTGGGATTGCGCCGCTGGTGTTCGCCGACGATACTGCGCCTGGGCTGCCTGGCGGTCTTGTGCGGTAGCTGCGGCCACGCCGGGGCTCAGCCCGAGCCTTCGGCGCAAGGAGCTTTGTCGCCCGCCGAATCCCTCGCCCGGTTTCGGACGCCGGCCGACTTGCGGGCCGAACTGGTCGTCGCCGAGCCGACGATCGCCCAGCCCGTCTTCATCAATTTCGACGAGCGCGGACGCCTGTGGGTGGCCGAGTATCGGCAGTACCCCGAGCCAGCCGGGCTGAAGATGCTCAGCCGCGACCAGTACTGGCGCGCGGTCTACGACAAGATCCCCCCTGCCCCGCCGCATCACGACCGGGGATTGGACCGGATCAGCATTCACGCGGACTCCGACGGCGACGGCCGCTATGACGAGCGCAAAGTGTTCCTCGATGGGCTGAACATCGCGACCGCTTTCGCCCAAGGGCGCGGCGGCGTCTGGGTGCTGCATCCACCATATCTTTTGTTCTATCCCGATCGCGACCGCGACGACCGCCCCGACGGCGATCCCGAAGTGCATCTCGAGGGCTTCGGCCTCGAGGACACGCACTCGGTCGTCAACAGTCTCACCTGGGGCCCCGATGGCTGGCTCTACGCCGCGCAAGGGAGCACGGTCACGGGCAATGTGCGTCGACCTGGGGCCACCGGCCCCGACGGCAAGCCGGAAGCTCCAATTCACTCGCTCGGGCAGTTGATCTGGCGCTATCATCCCGAGCAAAAGAAGTACGAGATCTTCGCCGAAGGGGGCGGCAACGCCTTCGGCGTGGAAATCGACTCGAAGGGGCGCATCTTTTCGGGACACAACGGCGGCGACACCCGCGGCTTTCATTACGTCCAGGGAGGCTACTCGCAAAAGGGCTTCACCAAGCATGGCCCGCTGTCGAATCCCTATGCTTTCGGCTTCTTTCCGCCGCTCAAGCACCATAGCGTGCCGCGCTTCACGCACACCTGGTTGATCTACGAGGGAGATTTGCTGCCCGAGGCGTATCGGGGGCAACTGTTCGGTCCCGCGCCGATCTTGAGCCATGTGGTCCGGAGCGAAATCCAACCGCTCGGCTCGACCTGGGAGACGCGCGACATCGGTTACGCCCTGGAGACCACGGACGAGTGGTTCCGGCCGGTCGACATCAAGCTCGGTCCCGATGGCGCGCTCTACGTCGCCGACTGGTACGACGGCAACATCAGCCATCTCCGCAATTCGCAAGGTGTGATCGACCGCGAGAACGGGCGCATCTATCGACTGGGCCCTGCCGAGGAGAGACGCCCGCGCGAGAAGCCGCGCGACTTGGGGAGTTTGCCGACCGACGAGCTGGTCGGCCTTCTCAAGCATCCGAACCGCTGGCAGCGGCAAACGGCCCTGCGGTTGTTGTACGATCGCCGCGACGCCAGCGCCATCCCGCAGCTCACGCGCCGCTTGGGATCCCCCACAAGCCAAACGGCGCTCGAAGCCCTGTGGGGCCTGCATGCCTGCGGAGGACTCGACGAGGCTCTGGCCGGCGAAACGCTCACCCACTCCGACCCCTACGTGCGGCTCTGGACGGTGCGGCTGCTGGCCGACGACGGAGTCGTGTCGCCGCCGCTCGCCGCCCGGCTGGCGCGGTTGGCGGCGACGGAACCGCATGTCGAAGTCCGCAGCCAGTTGGCTTGCTCGGCGCGCAGGTTGCCTGCCGCCGAGTGCCTGCCCATCGTCAGAAGCCTCGCCGCGCATGCCGAGGACAGTAGCGATCCGCACCTCCCGCTGCTGCTCTGGTGGGCGATCGAACGCCACTGCGGCGCCGAGCGCGAGGGGGTGCTGCAACTGCTCGCGGACGAAGAATTCTGGCGCGCGCCGCTGGTGGCCGAGCATCTCTTGCCGCGGATCATGAAGCGCTTCGCCCTGGCGGGGACGCGCGCGGATCTGTTGATCTGCGCGCGCCTCTTCCGCAGCGCGCCCGACCCGGCGAGTCGCGCGCGGCTCTTGCAGGGTTTCGCCGAGGCCTTCCAGGGGCGCTCGATGACGAACCTCCCGGATGAGCTCGTCGCCGCCGTGCCGGCCGATTCGCCGTTCGCGGCCGTG
>JAEUIK010000353.1 GCA_016793185.1 Planctomycetaceae bacterium
CGGGTGGCCCTGACAACTTGTTGTCAGGGTGCCGAAGGCACAAGAGGCCTGCGTGGCCGGGGGTCGGTTCCGCGGAATTGCCTGTAACTATTCTGTTTCCTCTTGTTGCTCTGCAACACCGACAACGAGTTGTCGGTGCCACCCTGAGGGCGTAAGCCGGGAGTCGCGTAAATCGTTGATCGTCAACGGTTCTGACCCGTAAACTGGTCGCATGGCGAAGCGCAGAGTCTATGACCGCGAACGGCACGCCCACTTCGTCACCTTTTCCTGCTATCGCCGCCGCCGGTTGTTGGATGACGACCGCGCCAAGAGAATCGTGCTGGGAACTTTGAATGCGCAGTTGCGACGACTCGGCGGGAGATGCGTGGGCTTCGTCATCATGCCCAACCACGTCCATGCCCTGGTGTGGTTTGCCGAGCCCGGTCAACTGAGCGAGTTCATGAAGCAATGGAAACGAACGAGCAGCCGGCGCATCGGGCAGTTGCTGGCGACGACGCTGGTCGCATATGCCGGCACGCTACACGGTTCGCGGATTTGGCAGGCCAAGTACTACGGGTTCAACATCTACAGCCGTCGCAAGATGGAAGAGAAACTAACCTACATGCATCTGAACCCGGTGCGCGCGGGGCTAGTTCGCGAAGCCTGCCAATGGCGATGGAGTTCGGCTCGGCACTACGAACTGGGCAAGTCGGTTGGTGTCGAGGTGGGTTGGATCGAGTAACCCTCTTGTGCCTGCGGCACCCCGACGAACTGCGTGTGTCGGGGCCACCCTGCGCTATTCGTGACCCGGGCTGCTGAGTGAGTTCCTTTCAGCACACAGGCCGATTATTCTCTGGCAGTGTATCCACCGATCAATTAGTAACCCCGCCACAATGCAGCACGACATTATCCCGAGAGCTAGTTTCAAATAGACGGGGAATGCATAGACAGGCACTGAAAACGCCTTGGTCTCCGGATCGAAGTACTTTACATCAAAAAACAATAAGACAGTTTGGTAAACTGGCGGAACCACACACAGAATCATCAGAGCAAGACTTCTCATTGTCATCTGCCATCGCCCTTCTATTGGCACGTTGCCTTATCGCATTTCGCGGGTGGCCCTGACAACTTGTTGTCAGGGTGCCGAAGGCACAAGAGGCCTGCACGGATGGGGGAGGTCCTGCGGGTTTGCCTGCAAGTATTCTGTGTCATCTTGTTGCTATGCAACACCGACAACGAGTTGTCGGTGCCACCCTGCCGAGTAGGTCAGGCATGGTTGCCTGACACGCATGTCGACAGCATACACATCGTCAGGCATGGCTGCCTGACCTACAAGGATTTCTCCCCAGACTGACGTCCGGGGCTCGGGATCCGGTCACCCCGCCGGGATCATCCAGGTGAGCCAATACGCCTGGGCGAGCGTCAACAGCCCGACGAGCGCAGCCAGTACGAGGCTGTGCCAGAAGACGAAGCGCAGGATTTTGCCTTCGCCGCCGGACTGTTCGGTCGCCACGGCGGCCACCACGATGCTTTGGGCGTCGATCATCTTGCCCATCACGCCGCCGGTGCTGTTCGAGGCGACGATCAGCACCGGGTTCAGTCCGAGCTGTTCGGCGGTGATCTTTTGCAGGCTGCCGAAGAGCGCGTTCGACGACGTATCGGAGCCGGTCAGCGCCACGCCCAGCCAGCCCAACATCGGCGCGAAGAAGGGATACAGCCAGCCGGTGCGCGTGAAGGCCAGCCCGAGCGTGGCGTCGCAACCGCTGTACTTGGTGACGAAGGCGATCGCCAACATGCAGGCGATGGTCCAGAGCGCGACGCGCATCTTGGAGAGCGTGACGGCGAACTCCTGCACAAAGACGCCGGGCGGGATCCGCATCCAGGCGGCCGAGAGGATCGCGGCCAGGAGAATGCCCGTGCCGGTGGCCGAGAGCCAGTTGAACTTGAAGACCGCCTCCTCGGGCTTAGCCGCGCGGTCGGCCCCCGCCGGGACTTCGGCCACCGGGCTCGTGCGGTAGACGCGCCCGTCGAGTTGCGGCACGGCGAAGACCGGCTTCGTGTACGGTCCCAGGCCGTTGGGCTGCTGCTTGGGTCCCCCCTCGAGCGCGACCTTGAACGCGGGCCATCCCCAGAGGAACACCGCCAGCGACAGGATCGCCCACGGGATCCAGGCCCGAATGACGCGCTGCCGCGAAAGCTCGGGGGGTTGGGTCAGATGCCGCTCGGCCGGCTCGTCGGGAAAGCTCCAGATTTCCTTCGGCTGCCAGAAGCGCAGGAACAGCGCCAGGGCCACCAGCGATCCCAATCCGCCGGCGACGTCGACCAGGGTCGGGCCGTGAAAGTTGGCCGTGAGGAACTGGATGCCGGCAAAGCTGCCACCGCAGACGAGGATCGCCGGCCAGCAGCCGACGACTCCGCGCCAGCCCGACATCACCGCCACGAGCCAGGCGGGCACGATCAGCGAGAAGAGCGGCAGCTGCCGGCCCGCCATCTTGCTGAGGACCAGGCTGTCGATGCCGGAGATCTCGGCCAGGGTGAGGATCGGCGTCCCCAAGGCGCCGAAGGCGACGGGCGAGGTGTTGGCCAAGAGCGCCAGCCCGGCCGCATAGAGGGGCGAAAAGCCCAGCCCGATCAAGAGCGCCGCCGAAATGGCGACCGGGGTGCCGAAGCCCGCCGCCCCCTCGACGAACGAGCCGAACGAGAACGCGATCAACAGCGCCTGCATCCGCCGGTCGGGCGAGAGGGCCGCGACGGAATGCTTGACGACTTCGAACTCGCCGGCGCGGACCGTGAGGTGATAGAGGAACACGGCGGTGAGCACGATCCAGCCGATCGGCAGCAGCCCGAACGCGGCGCCGTATCCGGCGGCCGCCAGCGCGGCCGAGGTGGGCATGCCGAAGCCGAGAATCGCCACGGCCAGCGCCGCGGCCAACCCGGCGAACGCGGCGCGGGCGGCCGAGAGCCCCGCGACGAGCAGACCCAGCAGGATCACGATGGGTGCGGCCGCCAGCAGCGTCGAGAGCCAGGCCGACCCCAGCGGATCATATGTCTGGACCCAATCCACGCGGAACGTCCCCACTACGAAAGATTGCCAACGCCGACGAACCATCCCCACCCGGGGAGTGCGTTTCCTGAGTCTGCGGCGCGACGTTCAAGAACCCAGGGAGCGTACTCCCTGGGCGGTGAATTGCTAGCCGGAGAGGCCGGGGAGCGCGCCGGTGCTGTCGCCGACCTTGTTGACCGGGGTGTCGAAGCGCTCGAGCATCGAGATATAGAGATTCGTAAGCGGCGTCTCGTCCGGATAGCGGACGTGGCGTCCGGTGAGAATCTTGCCGTTACCCCGACCCGCCAGCAAGATTGGCAGGTTGTCGTGGTTGTGGGCGTTGCCGTCGCTGATGCCCGAGCCGTAGAGGATCATCGAGTGATCCAACAGCGTCCCTTCCCCTTCGCGAATGCTCTTGAGCCGCTCCAGGAGGTAGGCGAAATGGGTCATGTGGAAGGTGTTGATCTTGGCAATTTTGGCCTGCTTGCCTTCGTCGTTGCCGTGATGCGAGAGCTCGTGATGCCCTTCGCGGATTTCGATGAAGGGATAGGGACGATTGCTCCCCTCGTTGGCGTACATGAAGGTCGAGATCCGCGTGACGTCTCCCTGGAACGCCAGCACCAGCAGGTCGGTCATGATCCGAATGTGATCGGCGAACTCGTTGGGAATCCCGCCCGGCTTCTCGATCTCGGGGAGCTCCACGGCGTTCTGCCGCTCGGCCTGCGCCAGGCGCTGCTCGATCTCGCGGACGCCGGTCAGGTACTCGTCGAGCTTGCGGCGATCGTTGGCGCCGAGCCGGCCCGCCAGTTGCTTGGCGTCGCTCAGCGCGTAATCGAGCACGCTTTGACGATAGCGCTTGCGCTTCTCGCGCACCTCGGCCGACTCGTGGGCCAGCTCGTTCGAGAACAACCGCTCGAAGACGAGCCGCGGATCGACTTCTTTGCCCACCGGCTGCGTGGGGGAGCGCCAGGAGATGTTCGATGAGTACGCGCAACTGTAGCCCGAGTCGCAATTGCCCGACTGGGCCCCGCGATCGCAGCCGATCTCGAGCGACGGAAAGCGGGTGCGGTGTCCGTGCCGCTGGGCGGCGATCTGATCGACCGAAATCCCGACGCGGATGTTGGCCCCGTCGGTCTTGACCGGCTGGCAGCCGGTGAGGAAGCACGACAACGAGCGGGCGTGATCGCCGCCGCCGTCGCCGTTCGCCCGGGCCTTGTCGTGCGTCAAGCCCGAGAGGATCAAGAGATCGTCGCGCACCGGTTCGAGCGACGCGAGGATGGGGGGCAACTCGAAGTCGGTTCCTTCCTGCGCGGGCGTCCAATGCTGCATGTGGGCGCCGTTGGGAACGAAGACGAAGGCCATCCGCAACGGATTGTCGCTGGGGGAGCCCGCGGTGGCGGCCCGCACCAGCGAGCGCGTGCCGACGGGGGCCATGGCATCGAGCCAGGGAAGCGCGATTGCGGTGCCCAGCCCCCGCAACATCGTCCGCCGAGAGACCTGCCAGGTGCGCGTCATGGATGAGGTTCTCCAGGGTCAGCCTGCGCTGCAATCGCCGCGGGGCGAGCTTGCCGCATCTGAAACGGCTGGCTCGTCGTCACGGCCAGGATCAGCCGCGAGAAGCGGTCACCATCTGCCTCGAGCGCGCCGGCAATCTGTTCAACCGCCGGCCGATCATAAGGTTCCGTGCCGCGACCCAGGGCATAGGTTAACATCTTGTCGGTCAGAGCACGACGGAACTCGGCACTCTTTGCCCGAAATACCTGTTTTAACTCGGCCGGCCCATTGAACTTGCTGCCGTCGGGGAGCTCGCCCGAGGCGTCGATTGCGGCCTCGCCATCCTGCTCGCGGTAGGCGCCGATGGCGCCGTAGTTCTCCAGCCCGAAGCCAATCGGGTCCATCCGCTGATGGCAGGCGGCGCAGCTCACGTTTTCGCGGTGCTGCTGCATCCGTTCGCGGAGGGTGCCCGTGAGCTGTTTTTCCCCGTCGAGCTCGGGCACGTTGGGGGGCGGGGGGGGCGGCGGGGTGTTCAGTATCTGCTCGAGGACCCATTTGCCGCGCTTCACCGGCGAGGTGCGCGTGGGGTTCGAGGTGACGGTCAGCACGCTGGCCTGCGTCAGGATTCCGCCGCGGCGATTGCGATCGACCGCGACGCGCTGGAACGCGTCTCCCTCGATCCCCTCGATCCCATAGTGCTTGGCCAGCCGGGCGTTGACGAAGGTGAAATCCGCGTCGAGCAAATCCAGAATGCTCCGGTCCTCGCGCAGCAGCGCGGCGAAGAATAACTCGGTCTCGCTCTGCATCGCCTTCCGCAGCGCTTCGTCAAAGTCGGGAAAGCGCTTGCGATCGGGATTGATGGTCTTTAGGTTGCGGAGCTGCAACCACTGCCCGGCGAAATTCTCGACCAAGGCCTGCGACCGGGGATCGGCCAGCATCCGCCGCACCTGGGCCTCCCACACCGCCGGATCGTGCAGCCGCTGGGCCGCGGCGGCCTCGAGCAGTTCGTCGTCGGGCATGCTGCTCCAGAGGAACTACGAGAGCCGCGCGGCCAGGTGGTCGTCGCTCAGCGGCTCGATCGGCGGTTCAACGGGCGCGGACTGGTCGCCCGTCGAGGTTCCGGCTGCGCTCCGCCCCGGATCGTCGAGCTCGACGCGAAAGAGAAAGTGCGGCGAGACCAGCACGGCCTGCAGGGCCAGTTGCATGCCCGCCTCGAACGGATCGCCGGCCTCGCGTGCCAGCTGCGTGAGCGCCACCAGGCGCTCGACTTCGTCGGGCGTGGCCCGCCGCCGAAACGCCCGCGAGGCAAACCGCGTCAGCACCTCGCGCGCGGCGCGATCCCAGTCGGCGGCCGCCTGGTCGCCCTCGCGCGTGGCAGGTTCGGCGATGAGGATGCGCTGATGCGACTCGGGCAAGGGCAGCAAGCCCGCGTTGAACGGTCCCTCGACTTCAAAATAATCGAGGTAGAGGTTCCGATCGCGATTGTCCGGATCGGGATCGTCGGGCTGGTAGTAATCGTTGATGAAGGCCGCAGCGACGCGGAATTCGCCGGGCTCGAGGCGCAGGCGCTGCTCGACGATCTGCGGCTCGTCGGCCGTCGCGCTGATCTCGTACTCGACCGGTTCGCCCTCGCCCAGTTGGAGCGTCATCTTGGCTTTGTCGGGTCCGGCCTGCTTGCCGTACGCCCGCACGCGCACGGCGTATTCGCCGGCGTGAGTGATCGTGAAGCGCGTGGTGACGTCGCCGTTGGAGGCGAGCACGACGGTGTTGCCGTCGGGGCCGCGTTTCGAGCGGCGCAAGCGTTCGGCCTCGACCCGGTTGGCCACCGCCGGGATGGTCCGATCGAGCAGAATCGCCTTGGCGGCGATCCGGTCGGCCGCGGCCAGGTACTTTTCCATCAGCAGCGGCGGCAGCGACAGCACATCGCCGATGTTGTCGAAGCCGTAACCGACGTCATCCGAGGGAAAGTCGTCGGCCGGCTGAAAATCAACACCCACCAAATCCCGGATCGTGTTGTTGTATTCGGTGCGATTCAAGCGCCGCATTGTCACGCGCCCGGCGTTCGGCGGCGCGTTCCGGTCGGCCTCGGCAAACTGCTCGTTGATCCACCGAATGACTTCGGCGGTTTCCGCCTGGGTCGGCAGCGGGTTGCCGTCGGGTGGCATGGTGCCGGAATGCAGGTTCTCGACCGCTTTGGTCCAGACCTTGCGATCGGCGAGCATCCCGGCCAGGTCGGTGTACCGCCCAAAGTCGACCTCGCCCGCCGGCTCGTCGCCGCTGTGGCACTCGAGGCAGTACTTCTGGACGAATGCTCCGGCGGCGTCGGCAAACCCCTTGGCGGGGGGCGCCTCGTCCGCGCCCGCCGAGGTCGTCGCCCCCGCCAGCAGCACGCACCACGCGCCGAGCGACAGGCCAGCGCGGCGGCCGTTGCGGGGGGCGGACGTGAAGCTGCGACGCGGCATCCCACGAACCTCGAGGTTGGACTGGCGAAGCGACCGCTCTGCAAGCAGAGCCAGGGGGGTGGGCGTAGTGACGCTGGGGCGGGAATCTCGGGCGGGCAACTACGCTTTCCATCATAACGAGCCCGCGAACCCCAAGTCCACCAAAACGCCCCCGCCGCGCGACAATCCAGCGGTCGAGCCCCGGGCTCGATACGGGCTGGCGGCGAACTTTCGCTTGCCGCCCGACAGGGGCCGCGCTAGACTGCCCGACTGGCCCCCCAAGCGAGCGGAGTTGGGGTTGCGGAATGGTTCTTGAGGCTGCTGGAAGAGGTAACGTATGCGCTGCCAAACGCTCGGGGCATGGTGGTCGATGCTGTTGGCGTTGAGTTCGTGCGCGGCAACGCTCGCTGCCGATGTGCCCACGGCGCAGCCGCCCGTCGCCGCCCGCACCGATACGGTGGTCGTGGTCGCTCCCGAACTCCGCGCGGC
>JAEUIK010000362.1 GCA_016793185.1 Planctomycetaceae bacterium
GGGCCGGAAACATTTACGCCACGGCTGGCCGTGACGCCCACTCGGGCGTGTACGTGTTCGACCCGCAGGGCAAGCCGCTCGCGCTGATCCCGACCCCGGGTGCGCCCACGAACTGCGAGTTCGGCAAGCTCGGTCAGAGCAATGTGCTGTACATCACGAGCGCGGTCGGGCCGGACAAGCCGGCGGATGCGCCCGCCCGACATGGTTTGTATCGCATTCGCCTGGCCGGCCCGGCCAAGTAGCCGATCCCGCCCCGGGCGTGCTTGCGGCGGGCCTCTGTGCGGTGCTGTTCCGGCCCCGCGGCTGGCTGCATCGTGTGTCGAGCGGGTCTAGACGCGCCAGGCTTCGAGATTGAGTTCGGCGGCCGGCCGCGTCGCCACGAAATAGTAGCGCCATTCGCCGCTGCGCCGGTAGAGCTCGTAGAGCGCGACGTTGCGCGATTCGACGGCGGGTCCGCGCCGCCGCCCGGCCAACATCCGAAAGACGTTGTCGTTCACCGGCAAGGCCACGGTGCTTCCCAGCTCGCTGAGCGGCGGCGAGAAGGCCTGGGTGTGACCATCGAAGGGACCGCCAACGAACTCCAAGTGAATCGATCGTTCCGCCATAATGCCACGCTCAACTTTCCTGAGGCGAGTTCCTAGAAGTATCCCGACTTCACGCCCCACTGTTTCGCAAACCCCGTGCCAATTATTCGGGCCGTAGCGATTTGCCGGGTGTCGCGGCTGCAAATCCGGCATTTCTTCAGCGCTTTTCGAATCCCTGAACGCAACGGACGAACGCTGGACACGTTACCGGTCTCGCTCTGGGACAAGGGGAGTCTCGTTTTGGACCGGCCCCGGTTGCGGGACTGGCAAAGCGGCTGCTCGAATGGCGTGTCTCTGAAGGCGGGCCCTGCGGGGTACTGGCGGCGACCGTTCTAACCCGGTCGGCCGAAATCGAACAACCCCAGTCCGCCGGCCTCCTGTAGCCGGTCTCGACCAGCCACTGACCCGCCGAGCGCATTTCCCAACCCTGCCCCGGATGATAATCTGGGGGAACTCGTCGGCGGACTGATCGCGGTCCCCGACCCGGGGGGGTGATTTCCGTTTCAAGATTCCAAGGTGAGGCGCGTTGCGAGCATGTTGCGGTTGCGAACGACCCTGCGATTGTTGACCGTCGGTGGGTATCTGCTGTCCGGGGGGCTGCTCGTCGCGGCCGAGCCGGTCAAAGATCTCGAGACCGCGCTCGACCGGTACGTGGCCAAGCCCGACCCCAGCTATGCCTGGAAGGTCGTCAAAGTGACGCCGGGCGACGGCTACAAGGTCTTTGCCATCCACCTCACCTCGCAAACGTGGCGCACCACGGCCGATGTCGATCGGACCGTGTGGGAGCACTGGCTGCTGGTGGTTCGCCCCGACAAGGTCGACAGCGACAAGGCGCTCCTCTTTATCAGCGGCGGCAGCAACAAGGCCAAGGATCCGCCGAACATCGACGAAACCTTCGTGAAAATCGCGCAGGACACGAACTCGGTCGCGGCGGAACTGAAAATGGTGCCCAACCAGCCGTTGGTCTTCGGCGGCGACGGCAAAGGCCGCACCGAAGATGACCTGATCGGCTACACCTGGGACAAGTACCTGACCACCGGCGACGAAACCTGGCCGGCGCGGCTCCCCATGACAAAAAGCGCCGTCCGTGCCATGGATACGATCACCGCGTTCATGGCCAGCCCCGAGGGGGGAATGGTCCAAGTGGATAAGTTCGTCGTGTCGGGCGGATCGAAGCGCGGCTGGACCACCTGGACTACGGCGGCCGTCGACGCGCGCGTGGTCGGGATCGTGCCCTTCGTAATCGACGTGTTGAACGTGAAGAAGTCGATGGATCACCATCACGCCTCCTACGGCTTCTGGGCGCCGGCCGTCGGCGACTATGTGCGGCACAAGCTCGTCCACCGCGCCGACACGCCCGAGTATGCCAAGCTGATGGAGATCGAGGATCCGTTCACCTATCGCGCGCGATTTACGATGCCGAAGCTGGTGGTGAACGCCGCGGGTGACGAGTTCTTCCTGCCGGATTCGTCGCAGTTCTATTTCGACGAGCTGCCCGGCGAGAAGTACCTGCGCTACGTCCCGAATGGCAACCACTCGCTGGCGGGCACTGACGCCCGCGAGACGCTGCAGGCGTTTTACGAATCGATCCTGCACGACTCGAAGCGTCCCGAGTACTCGTGGGAGCTGGGGGCCGACGGGTCGATCGTCGTCGACGCCAAGACCCCGCCCAAGGAAGTGCTGCTCTGGCAGGCGACCAACCCGCGGGCGCGCGATTTCCGCGTCGACAGCATCGGGCGCACCTACAAGAGCACTCCGTTGACGGCCAACGCCGAGGGGAAGTACGTCGGCAAGATCGACGCCCCGGCCAGCGGATACACCGCCTACTTCGTCGAGCTCACGTTCGACACCGGCGGAAAATACCCCCTCAAGCTGACCAGCCCGGTGCGGGTGCTGCCCGAGAAGCTGCCCCACGTCGGCAAGCAGAACTACAAGAAGGCGGCCTGACGGCGCCTACCCGACGGTCCCCAGCAGCCACTCCGAGCGTTGCGGAGGCGCATTCCCGGCTTCAATCCAGGAAGAAGTCGGGCATCAACTTCGCCCCCGGGGTCACGGCGTACTGCTCGAAATCGGTCACGCCGTGCCGCTGGAGCACTTCGTCGTCGATGAAGAAGTTGCCCGTGCATTCGCGGCTGGGGTTGGTGAGGATGTGCCAGGCGGCGTCCCCCATGATCTCGGGCTTACGGCAGGCGGCCATCATCGTGTCGCCTCCCAGGTTGGCGATCGCCGCGGTGGCGATACCGGTCCGCGGCCAGAGGGCGTTGGCGGCGATCCCCGCGTCGGCAAACTCGGCGGCCATTCCGAGCACGCACATGCTCATGCCGTACTTGGCCATCGTGTAGGCCACGTGGTTCTGGAACCATTTGGCCGACATGTTCAACGGGGGCGAAATGTTCAGGATGTGCGGGTTGGCTGCCTGCTGCAGATAGGGAACGGCGGCCTGCGAGCAACAATAGGTGCCGCGGGTATTGATCTGGTGCATCAGGTCGTAGCGCTTCATCGGCGTTTCGAGCGTGCCCGTCAGGCTGATTGCGCTGGCGTTGTTGACTAGAATATCGATCCCGCCAAAGGCCTTGGCCGCTTCGGCGACGGCGGTTTGCACCTGGTCTTCAAAGCGGATGTCGACCATCAACGGGAGCGCCTTTCCCCCCGCTTTTTCGATTTCTTCGGCGGCGGTGTAGATCGTGCCGGGGAGCTTGGGATGCGGATCGGCCGTCTTCGCGGCGACGACGACGTTGGCGCCGTCGCGCGCGGCCCGCAGGGCGATCGCCAGACCGATACCCCGGCTGGCGCCGGTGATGAACAGGGTTTTGCCTTTGAGGTCCGCCATCGCCAGCTCCCGCGACAAAGGGTATTCGTGTGGTGGGGGGGAAGTTCGCGAGTTTAGCCGCTGGGACGGCGACTGCAAGCACTTCCCCGGATCGCAATTGGTCTGCGTGGTTTGCGGCGTCAGCGCTTAGAATCGGTCCTCGGCAGGGCGGGCCCGACCCCCGCCCCATTGGCATCTCCTTGCGAGGTCTCGAGCGATGCGCACGGTCCTGTTGTTGATTGGTTCGAACGTCTTTATGAACTTCGCCTGGTACGGGCATTTGAAGTTCCGCAGCCATTCGCTGCTGGTGGTCGTGCTGGTGAGCTGGCTGATCGCGCTCCCCGAGTATGCCCTGCAGGTGCCGGCCAACCGGCTCGGCTTCGGCCAGTTCACCTCGGCCCAGCTCAAGATCATGCAGGAAGCCATCTCGATTTCCGTGTTCCTGTTGCTCAACCGCTACTATCTGCAGGCGGTGACGCACTGGAACGAATGGCTGGCCTTTGGCCTGATCATCGCGGCGGTGGTGTGCATGCAGCTCCCGCAGCTGCTGGGACAGACCCCGCCGTCGGCCATCACCGCCGGCGAGCACTGACGTCGGGCGCGTCAAGCGGCTTGTCTGACGCCGGGTGCGGTGCGGGCGCGGCCCTACAACGGCTTCCGATAGATCCGGTACTTCTTGTACTCGGTGCCGCCGACTTCGCGGTCGAACTGGTTGATCGGCTCGTTGTCTTCCAGGTTCCAGCCGAGCTCGAAGTACTGGTAGTTCTTCCGCCGCAGCACTTCATTGACGTAATCGAAGGCCACCAGCGGGAGGCCGATCTTCTGATACTCGGGCAAGAATCCGAACATCACGCCCCGAATGCCCGTGACTTCCTTGCGGTACCAGAGGGCCTTGAGAATCCCCCAGAGCCCGAGCTTGCCGTTGAGCCGCATCAGCAGGCGGTTGACATCGGGCAGAATGATGCAGAGCCCGACCGGCTCGTCGTTATAGTTAACGAAGAACACCAGGTCCTCGTCGCCGATTTTGGCGACGAGCTTGCCCATGTCTTCGATCTCGGCGTCGGTCATGGGGACGAATCCCCAATTGCGCATCAGCGACGAATCGTAGAGCTTCTTGACGATCGACAGCTCGCGATCGAATTTTTTCCGCTCGGCCTTGCGAATGGTGATGTGGTTGTTGCGCTTGATCCGGGCGGCGAGCTTGCTGACGCGGGTGGCGACATTCGATTGCCAGTTGATCAGAAAGGCCAGCAGGTCTTTCTCTTTGACGTAACCGCAGCCCGACACCAGGTCGAGATAGTACCGCGGGTTGTACGTCATCATGATGGTCGGCGGATACTCGAAGCCTTCGAGGAGCAGGCCGATTTCGTAGTTGGTCGACGGATTGAGCGGACCGCGGATGAAGGTCATGCCCTCGGCACGGCACCAGTTCTCGGCCGCGGCAAAGAGCGCTGCCGCCGCCTGCGGATCGTCGAGGCACTCGAAGAAGCCCCAGATGCCCATCCGCTCTTCGTGGAAGCGGTTGTAATTGTCGTCGACGATCGCGGCGATGCGGCCGACGACCTGGTTGCCGCGCCGCGCCAGAAACAGCTCGCGCCGCCCGTGAAGCCAGAACGGATGCCGCGCCGGGTCGAGCAACCGGCGGAACTCGTTCTTGAGCGGCGGGACCCAGTTCTTATCCCCCGCATAAATACGCCACGGGAGATCGACGAAGGCGTCCATCTCGGCGGCGGTCTTGACCGGGCTCACGGCAATGGCCGTTTGCGGTTCGAGTCCTGTCACCATCGCGGCATTGTTCCTAGTGTCGCCGGGGGCCAGGCGTTACCCGTCTGGGCTGTGGGGCGCATCGCGGCGTTTCCCTCCGGGAAGGTTCCCCGGGAGCAGTCGCAGCCCTAGTTATAACGTTTCGCGGCCCTCGCCAAGCCACTCAAGTTGATATAATCCAGGTTTTGTCCGCGGCGTTTTCGCCGGCTTCCCGAATCGAGCAATTCACGTGCCCACTGCCGCGTCGTCTTTGTCCTCGCCCGAATTGCTCGCCCCGGCCGGCGACTGGGAGGCGCTCCGCGCCGCGGTGGCCAATGGGGCAGATGCCGTTTATTTCGGCCTGGCAAACTTTAATGCCCGCCATCGGGCCACAAACTTTACCCGGGCCGAACTTCCCGAGGTGATGGAGTTTCTCCATCGGCGCAACGTCCGCGGCTATGTCACACTGAATACGCTCATCTTTTCCGACGAGCTCAATGAAGTCGTCGACCTGGCCGCGGGGCTGGTTGCGGCGCGGGTCGACGCCGTGATCTTGCAGGACCTTGGGCTGGCGGCGCTGCTGCACCGCCTGGCACCCCGGCTGCGGCTGCACGGCTCGACGCAGATGACGTTGACCGAGCCCCGCGGGATCGACTTCGTGGCCGGCCTGGGCATCGAGCGCGTGATCGTGGCGCGCGAACTGTCGCTGTCGGATATCGAAAAGATCTCGGCCAAGACTCGCGTTCCCCTCGAGGTCTTCGTCCATGGCGCCCTCTGCGTCGCTTACAGCGGGCAGTGCTTGACCAGCGAGGCGCTCGGGGGCCGCAGCGCGAATCGTGGGCAGTGCGCGCAGGCTTGCCGGCTGCCGTACGAGCTGTTCGTGGATGGCAAGCGCTTCGAGCTCGGGGACCAGGCTTACCTGCTCAGCCCGCAGGATCTGGCAGCACACGACCTCGTGGCCGACTTGGCGCGGGTGGGTGTCGCCAGCCTCAAGATCGAGGGGCGGCTCAAGAGTCCCCAGTACGTGGCGATGACGACCCGCACCTATCGGGCGGCATTGTCCGCGGCCGCCGCGGGGCGGCCCTGGTCGCTTTCGGCCGCGGAGCAGGCCGATCTCGCCCAGAGCTATTCACGCGGCTTCACGCACGGCTTCTTGAGCGGCGTCAATCACCAGGTGCTGGTCGAAGGTCGCTTCCCGAAGAGTCGCGGCGTGCGGCTCGGCAAACTCGTCGGCCTCACGCGGCAGGGAGTGGTCGTCGAGCTGGAGTCCCACCTGAATGCCACGGCCGTCAAGCCGGGCGATGGCCTGGTCTTCGACGAGGGGCATCCGGAGCAGGACGAGCAAGGAGGGCGCGTCTACCACGTTGCGCTCCACTCGGGCTCTCCTGTCGGCGCCGCGGGGAGCACGCAGCTCGAAATTGAGTTTGGCACGGGCGCCATCAATCGCGCCGCGCTCGCCAGGGGCGCGCTCGTCTGGAAGACCGACGAC
>JAEUIK010000367.1 GCA_016793185.1 Planctomycetaceae bacterium
CAGCAACCCGCTGGACTACGAAACACTCGACAAGCTGCGGTTTATCCTGCAGCGCGAGATCCGCATCGCCCTGGCCCCGCGCGAAAACATCCTGGAAGCCATCAACCGGCACTATGGGCAGACCGAGGGCGAGAGCGCCGACTCCATGCTCCAGGAGTTCACCGACACCGCCATCGACTTTACCGAGACCGAGGAACAGAGCGCCACCGACGATGACAGCGTCGACGAGAACGCGGCCCCGATCGTCCGGCTCACGCAGCTGATCGTCAGCGAGGCGGTCCAGCTGCGGGCTTCCGACATTCACATCGAGCCGTTCGAAGACCGGATTCGCGTCCGGTACCGGATCGACGGCGTGCTGGTCGAGCGCGACAGCCCCCCCCGCCGGTTGCTGGGGGCCTTGCTGTCGCGTCTGAAGATCATGGGCAAGATGGATATTGCCGAGCGGCGCCGTCCCCAGGACGGCCGCATCAAGATCAGCGTCGGGTCCAAGGACCTCGATTTGCGCGTCTCGGTCCTGCCGACCAACCATGGCCAGTCGGTGGTCATGCGCATTCTGGACAAGGACAGCATCAAGGTCGGTCTCCGGCAGCTGGGGATGTCAGACGAGGTCTTCCGGACCTTCAACAACCTGATCCGCCGACCCAACGGGATCATCCTCGTGACCGGGCCAACCGGGTCGGGCAAGACGACCACCCTGTACGCCGCCCTCAACGACCTGAACCGCCCCGACCGCAAAATCATCACCGCCGAGGACCCCGTCGAGTACTACCTGCCCGGCATCAACCAGGTGGAGGTTAAGCACAACATCGGGCTCGATTTTGCCCGCATCATCCGGTCGATGCTGCGTCAGGCCCCGAACGTCATCCTGGTGGGCGAGATGCGTGACCAGGAGACGGCGGAGATGGGAATTCAAGCTTCGCTGACAGGACACTTAGTTTTCAGTACACTACATACGAACGATGCGCCCGGAGCTATTACGCGCATGGTCGACATGGGTGTGCCCGCCTACCTGGTCGCCAGCAGCGTGATGGCCGTCCTGGCGCAGCGGCTCGTCCGCGTGATTTGCACAAAATGTAAGCAGCCGTACACCCCGACTGACTCGGCGCTGGAAGCCGCCGGGATCACGCCGGAGATGGCTGCCAAGGCGAACTTCATGCGCGGCAAAGGATGCGGCAACTGTCAGAAGTCGGGCTACCGCGGCCGCATGGGCATCTACGAGCTGATGATGATGACCAACAAGATCCGCGAGATGGCCTTCGCCGGTTCATCGACGCAGGATTTGCGCAAGGCCGCAGTTTCGCAGGGGATGAATACGCTCTACCAGGACGGAATTGCCAAGGTTCTGAAGGGGCTGACGACGCTCGAAGAGGTCTTCCGCGTCGCCAAGAAGGTCGAAGGCTAGTCACCCGCCGGTGCTGATGATAGGGTCGACCCGGCGAGGCAAAAAGGTTTGCAGGCAAACGATTTGGACGGCGACCGACAGCCTGGAGCCCGCCACACGGCGGGAATCGCAAGGCGGGGACGAGGGCCCGCGGCAGTCGACGCTCAAGGGAGATACAGAGAGGGGCCGCCTCGGGATCGAGGCGGCGGTCATCCAGTCATCGGCCCCCGGCAAGGCAGCCCAGGGAGCCAGGGAACCGCGAGATCCACGTTTTATTTGAGCATCCAGAGCCGGCTGCGAATAATCCCATGTTCCTTTCCAAGGGCGGGCAACCTGTGGCAAGGCGGGCGCTGCGACTCCCATCGGCCAGTAAGTCGCGGCGAGCCAACAGGACTTGGCAGACCGGTTCCGGCGGTCTGACGGCATACGGTTGAAGACGGTCCGTGACTCCCTGCGCGGGGGTCGCCCTGCGCCGGCGGCGCGGGGACCGATGCCCCGTTCTCTTCCGATGCCAGACGTTCAGTAGCCAAGGAGAGTTCGACGACTCATGGGCACGATCCTGATCGACAAGCTGTTGCAGACGGTCGTTAACCAGAAGATTAGCGACTTGCACATCGCCGTCGGGCAACCGCCGGTGGTTCGCCTCGACGGGCACCTCCGGCGCCTCGAGACCAAGGTCCTCGAGCCGGAAGATACCGTCGCGCTCATGAAGAGCATCACGCCCGAGCGCTGCCAGCAAGAACTGCAGCAGATGGGGGGAACCGACTTCGGGTTCGCCTTCGGCACCGCCGCTCGGTTCCGCGTGGCTGTCTTCAAGCAGCGCGGCAACATCGGGATGGTGCTGCGGCAGATTCCCAACCGCTTCATGTCGATGGAGCAATTGGGCCTGCCGCCGGTCTGCCAGGAACTGATCATGCGTCCCCGCGGGCTGTTTCTCGTCACCGGCCCCACGGGGTCGGGCAAGAGCACCAGCCTGGCCAGCATGATCAACCACATCAACGAGACGGTCGACCACCACATCATCACCATTGAAGACCCGATCGAGTTCTACCATCAGCACAAGATGTCGACGGTCAACCAGCGCGAGGTGGGGGTCGATGTCCCCAGCTTTCCCGAGGCCATTCGCCGGGCCTTGCGCATGGATCCCGACGTGATTCTCGTCGGCGAAATGCGCGACCTGGAAACGATCGAAGCCGCCATCACCGCGGCCGAAACCGGCCACGTCGTGTTCGGCACGTTGCACACGACCGGGGCCGAGGGAACCGTCAACCGCATCATCGACGTCTTCCCCACCACCCAGCAGGAACAGATCCGCGTGCAGCTCTCGACGTCGATCATCGGCGTGCTCTCGCAGGCCCTGATTCCGCGCATCGGCGGCGGGCGCGTCGCGGCCTACGAAATGCTCGTGGTCAACTCGGCCATCGCCAACCTGATTCGCGAAAACAAGACCTTCCGCATCACGTCGTCGATCCAGACCGGAGCCAAGTACGGCATGCAGCTCCTGGACGACGCCCTGTTCAAGCTCTGGCGGCAGGGGCTCGTGACGAAGCAAGACATCCTGGTCAAGTCGAACAAGCCGGCCGATTTGGCCGCCCGCATCGCCAACGCCGAAAAGGGGCTCTTCGACGACGACCAGGACGCGGCCGACAAACAGAACGACGATCCCAAGAAGAAGCACTAGCATCCCGCCGTCGGCGGCCGAGACGCTCGGCGGCCGGCCGGCAACTCAACTACGGAACCGACCCGCACCGACTTAACCCGGATGGATCCGCACCGATTCGACACCCTGACGACTTGAACCCCAGTCCTCACAGGTTCTTCACGCTATGGCAATGCGGCGCCTCGGACAAATCCTGGTCGATCTCGGCTTCATCAACGACGATCAGCTCGAGATGCTGCTCGAGGAGCAGCATCAGCGTCCCGGCGAGCTGATCGGGCGCGTCGCCGAGAGCATGAACCTGATCAGCGAGGAGCAGCTCGCGCAGGCTCTGGCCGAGCAGATGGGGCTGCGGGTGATCAGCCTGGCCGACACGGTGATTCCGGCCGACGTGCTGGCTTACGTCACCGAGCCGATGGCGCAGCTCTACCGGATCATTCCGGTCAGCTTCCGCGACAACACGCTGACCATCGCCATGTGCGATCCGCAAAAGCTCTCGGTGATCGACGAGCTGCGGAATTTCCTGGGCTACGACATTCGCGCGGTGGTGGCCACCGAGCGCGATATCAAGAACGCGCTCGACCGCTATTACACCGAAGACAAGGAAAGCGTCGAGACCCTCGTCCAGGACATGGAAGAGGACGAGGATCTGGCCGCGGCCGCCGCGGCGATCGGCAAAGAAGGCCCCATCGAGCTGTCGAGCGTCGAGGCCCTGGCCGATAGCGCCCCGGTCCGCAAGCTGCTGAACATGGTCCTCCTGCTGGCGATCAAGGACCATGCCAGCGACTTGCACTTCGAGCCGTTCGAGGACGAATTCAAGATCCGGATCAAGGCCGACGGCGTGCTCTACGAGATGGTCCCGCCGCCGCGGCACCTCGCCTTTGCGATCACCACCCGCATCAAGGTCATGGCGAACCTCGATATCGCCGAGCGGCGCCTGCCGCAGGACGGCCGCATCGAGCTCACGGTCGGCGGTCACCCGGTCGACTTGCGCGTCGCCGTCTTGCCGACGATGTTCGGCGAGAGCGTCGTCATGCGCGTCCTGGACCGGTCGGTCGTGAACCTCGACCTGAATTCCGTCGGCATGGACACCCGCACGATCAAGGGCTTCCGCGAGGTCATGCACAAGCCCAACGGCATCGTGCTCGTGACGGGTCCGACGGGCTCGGGCAAGACGACCACGCTCTATTCGGCCCTCTCCGAGCTGAACACGATCGACGAGAAGCTGATCACCACCGAGGACCCGATCGAATACGACATCGACGGCATCGTCCAGGTCCCCATCGATTCGTCGATCGGCAATACGTTCGCCGCCTGCTTGCGGGCGATTCTCCGCCAGGACCCCGACAAGATCCTGGTGGGCGAAATCCGCGACGTCGAGACGGCTGAGATCGCCGTGCAGGCCGCGCTCACCGGGCACATGGTCTTCAGCACGCTCCACACCAACGACGCCCCGGGCACGGTCACGCGCTTGCGCGACATGGGGGTCGCGCCGTTTTTGATCACGGCCACGGTCGAGGCGATTCTGGCCCAGCGGCTGGTGCGGCGCATTTGCACGCAGTGCCGCGAGGAGATCCAGCCCACCGCCGAGGCGCTGGCCGATCTGCAGCTCACGCCCGAGATGGTCCGCGGCAAGAAGTACTATCGCGGTCGGGGCTGCGACGCCTGCAACAACACCGGCTACAAGGGACGCTCGGGGCTCTTTGAGCTGATGATCATGAACGACGATCTCCGCGACATGATCGTCCGCAACGCCTCGACCGACGAGCTGCGCGATACCGCCCGGCGGTACGGGATGGTCACGCTCCGCGACGCCGGCATGAGCCAGGCCTCCGAGGGAATCACCACCCTGGAAGAAGTCATCCGCGAGACCGTGTTGGAAGCTTAAGTGGAGTCGGCCTTCTGTAGTCGGCCTCTGTGAGGCCGACTGGAAGCTGGAAAAATCGAAGAACGAGGACCGGGGTCACAGACCCCGGCTACAGCAGAGAATTCTGTAGCTGGCCTCTGTGAGGCCGGTCGCAGAGCGAGACCACGACCGGGGCCACTGGCCTCGGCGACAGACGAACACAGACCGAGGTCACTGACCTCGGCCACCGCGCGCGAGATTGAGGGAACACGCCATGCCGATCTATCAGTTCGAGGCTATGGACGCCACGGGCCAGGAGATCAAGGACCAGCTCGAGGCGCAGAGCGAGGAGGAGGCCCAGGCGACAATCCGCCAGATGGGCTACTTCATCACGCGCATCTCCGTCACGAAGACGCGCAAGAGCGCCGCCGAAAAGAAAAAGGCCAG
>JAEUIK010000399.1 GCA_016793185.1 Planctomycetaceae bacterium
GAACGAACCGCCGAAGCCCCCGCCGCCGCCAAAGCCTCCGCCAAATCCCCCCCCGGACCCTCCGCGGTGCCCGCCGAAACCACCACCGAAGTCGACGGGGCCGACCCAGGGGCCCATCCAGCCCCCCCGGCGGTAGCGCTGCCGGTGGTTGAGGTAGAGCACAACGACGATCACCACCAGGAAGATGAGAAGGGGCACCCAGACCGGGATCACTTCCTCCTCGCTGTGTCGCAGTTCAGGAACTCCGGTCAGCTTGATTCCAGCCTCGTCGGCAATCTTGTTGGCCACGGCAACGGCGATGTCCTCGATCCCCTGCCCGTACCGCCCCTCCTTGAACTGCGGAAGGCCCAATCGCCGCCAGACAGACCCGCACCACGAATCCGGCAGGGTCCCCTCCAGGCCATAGCCCGTCCGAATGCGAAATTGGCGCGCCGCCAGATCGACCACCAGTAGCGCCCCGTTGTCTTTTCCTTGCTGGCCGAGCTTCCACAAATCGAAGTGCCGCTGGGCGAAGTTCTCAATATCCTCGCCGTCTGCGTCTTTGACTGTCAGGACTTTGACCTGAGCGGTGGTCTTTTGCTCCAGCTCTCTCAGCCAACCGGAGATCTTCGTGCGCGTTTCCGGATCGATCACATCCGCGCGATCGATGACGAACTCGCCGGTGTCGGGAATCGTCACTTCGGCGCAAGCAATACTCCCCGACCCGCTGGCGACGAGCAGGCAGATGACGAGCAAAGCGCACCGTGAAATCGGCGCTCGATCGCTACCACGCATCGACGATCTTCCGGAGCGTTTCCAGGTCGGCATAGAGAGTGGTGTATTGCGGCCATTCACAACGCCGCCGCGGCGAGAGCGACGCCCGGGCGGCCGCCAGCGATTCTCCCGTGGCGTTCTCGACCAGAGTCAGTCGCTGGTGAGGCGGCAGGTAAGCGCGCTCCCCCTTGAGCCAGGCCAGGCCGGCCAGCAGGCGTTTGAGCGCGGCGATGGCGTTCTTTTCGACCTGGGCCAGGAGAACGAGATCGTCGCCGGCCGACAGCAAGCCCTGCCGCATCCCGAGCAGGATCCCTTTCACTTCGCGCTCGCACTCGAGGCGCACGTCGGCCTCGCGCAACTCGAGGCTCGCGAAGAGATCAGCGCCGGCCAACGTCAAGTGGCGCTGGTGGATCTCGAGAAACTCCAAGGGAAAGGCATCGAGCGACGTCTGCACGTAAGCCGGCGTCATGATCAACGGCGCCGCCAGGCCGATGGGGCCGAATACGAGCCCCTCGGGGGCCAGCTGACGCAGCAAATCCAGGTCGACCTGGTCGAGCACCAGCACGTGCTGCGCGCGGCGCTCGGGGGTGGGCAACTCGCCCGTCGCGGCAAATCCGAATAACGTCCAACTCACCAGGCGCGAGCCGAAGAGCCGGTCGAGCCGGTGCTGGAACTTTTCCAGCGCATGGCGAAACGAGGGGGGGATCCGGGCCAGGGCCGCCGCGTGCAGCTGCAATGGCGATTCGCTCTTCACAATTCGACTCCCGCCCCGGCGCGACTGGCGGGCCTAGGCCCGGGCTTCGTCGCCGCACCGCTCGGCCGAATTATAACTGCGTGCGAGCGACGCGGTAGCTGCCCCGCGAAAACGACGCGAGCCGCCGACTCCCGCAGGAAGCCAACGGCTCGTCGCTCGTGTCACCCGGATTGTCGCTTCCATGTGGCTCAGCGAAACTTGCGAATCGCCTTGGCCAGGTACTCTTGCGAACTGGCCAATGCGGTTGCCAGCTCATCGGCGGCGTCCAGGCTGCCGGCCAGGGCCGCGGCAAACGAGAGCTTGCCGGTCGGATCGACCGCGCGTCCCAAGACCTTGCCGTACTGCTCGGCGATTACCTGGTCGACGCGCTCGCCGGAGGTGAGGAAGAACTTCGCCAGCGCCGCACGCGACCCGCCCGACTGCAATTTGGTCACGTTCGAGTTGTAGCCGCCGGCATCCGGAGCCCGCCCCAGCACGTCGCGGTAGAGGCCGTCAACAAAGGCCGCGTTGCTCACGTGTCGCGAGGCATACTCGGAGCTGGAGAGGAAGGCGATGGCGACGTCCGTGGCGGTCGTGCCCGCCGACATGGCGGCGATCCACGAGGAGCGTCCCGCTGCGTCGGCGGTGCGGCGGAGATACTTGGTATACATGCCGTCGACGACGCGACCGAGATACTCGGTCGAGTTCACGAACGACGCCACGATCTCCTGCCGGGAGGTCCCCGCCAGCAGCCGTTGTACGTGCTGGTTCAGTCCGCCGGAGTCGGCGTTGCGTCCCAGCAAGTCGACGTACAAGGATCGCACAAATGCGTTGGCATCGGCTGCCGTGATGCCGGGAGTCGTGACCTGGCCCGCGACGACGTCGAAGGTCTCCCAGTCGCTCATCACGGGGGAGCCCTTGTCCATCACCACGATCGTGAACGAGACCGAGCCCTGGAAGTTGGCCGGCGCCGCCCACGTGAACTTACCGGTGACCGGATCGATGGAAGCTCCGGCTGGGATCGTTCCCGCCAAGGCGTACGTCAGCTTGTCCCCGGCGTTGGCGTCAGTCGCCTTCGCGATGAAGCTCAGCGTCTGGCCCGGCTGCACAGTCTGGTTGCCGATGGGGGGCAAGACGGGGGCCACGTTGACCGGATCCGGCGTCGGATCGAGCGCCGAGACTTCGACATTCGTGCTTGTGCCACTCACCCGCAGGAAGTAGGGCGAGCCAGTCGTCCCCTGGTAGGTGAAGCTGGCCGCACCCGAGCCGGGCACGGACGAGGCGACGGCGTTCAGATTGCTATCGTAGAGCGTGAGGCTGGCGGTGCCGCCACTGGGAGTCGCCAGGAACTTCAGCGGGCCCGAGTAACCGCCATCGAGCGAAATCCAAATATCGCCCGCGGCCAGGCTGAGTCCCGCGGCGGGCTCGGCAAAAATGTCGAGCGTGCCGCCCATGCCCGAGGCGAGAAAGACGCGCGCTCCCTGGTAGGACGCCAGGAACTCGGCCTTCAACCCGCGCTCGGCAAAGTTGAATCCGACGGCGTTCACGCCCGAACCGAGCTGAATGTCGATGAACTGATCGTTGGTGATCGAACCCACCGGGACTCCTGGCGCCGGCGTCTCGATGCCGTCGAGGAAGACGCCCGGTTGCGATTGCACCAGCGTGTACGTACCTGGAATCAGGTCGATGAAGCTATAGGAACCGTCGGCGCCGGTCACCGTGTTGCGCACGAATGTGATCGGGCCGTCGGTCTTGAGCAGCGTGAGCGACACACCAACGATACCCGCCTCGCCGACGTCCTGCACGCCGTTGTTGTTGGTATCGAGGAACACCTTGCCGGCGATCACCGACGGGAGGCCGACGCGGATCGGCACGTTGGCCTGATTGGAGGTGGCCCCGAGATTGTCCTTGACGGTGTAGACGATCAGGTCGCCGCCGACGAAGCCGGGATTGGGCGTGTAGGTGATGGCGCCCGTCACGGGATTGATCGTGGCCGTGCCGTTGGTGGGACCGCTCACGATCGTCACCGACGATGGCACGAGCGTGCCATCGACGTCGGTATCGTTCGCCAGCACGTCAATTACCACCGGCGCGCCGATATCGGTCGTGGTGGGGTCATCGACCGCGACCGGGGGATCGTTGACCGCGAGAATCGTGATCGAAACGGTCGCCACGTTCGACTCGGCGCCGTCGTTGTCTCGCACCGTGTAGGTAAAGCTGTCGGCGCCGTTGTAGTTCTGGTTGGGGGTATAAGTCACCACGCCCGTCGAGGGATTGACCACGAGGGTGCCGTGCAGTGGACCGGTGATGATCGTCACGCTCGAGGGAACCAGCGTGCCGTCGGTATCGGTATCGTTGGCCAGAATGTTGATCGCGACGGGCACATCTTCCGGCGTGGTCGCCGTATCGTTGACCGCGATCGGCGGGTTATTCACGCGGATCGTGACGGTGGCGATGTTCGACGTGGCGCCGGCCGTGTCCTTGACCGTGTAGGTGAAGGTGTTCGTGCCGGTGAATCCCGGGTTCGGCGTGTACGTCACCGCGCCGGTCACCGGGTTGATGCTGGTCGTCCCGTTGGCCGGCGGCGTCACGATCACGACGCTGCTCGGATCGATCGGGCTGTCGGGATCGGTGTCGTTGGCGAGGATATTGATGATGACCGGCACATCCTGGTTGGTCACCGCATTGTCGTTATTGGCGGTCGGCGCGTCGTTGACCGGGGTGACCGTGATCGAGACGGTTGCCACGTTCGACAACTGATTGTTCGAATCGCGAACCGTGTAGGTAAAACTGTCGGGACCGTTGTAGTTGAGCGTCGG
>JAEUIK010000427.1 GCA_016793185.1 Planctomycetaceae bacterium
ATCCACACGGCCGTCGTGATGGTCGCCGTTCCCTACCCCGGGGCGCAGCCCACCGAAGTCGAGGATCGCGTTACCCGCAAGATCGAAGAGGCGCTGCAGCGGCTCAATAACGTCGACTTCATTGCCTCGACGAGCATGCGCGGCTCCAGCATCACGCAGGTGATCTTCCTCGACGGCACCGACAGCGACAAAGCCCGCAACGACGTCGAGCACCTGGTCAACGAAGTGCGCCGCGAGCTGCCGCTGGGGCGCGAGGTGCAGCCCAGCGTCGTGGCGCTCGATTTCGAGAGCGCCCCGATCATGCTGGTCACGCTCTCGGGACCGCCCGGCTTTGACGAGCGCACGCTCAAGCAGATTGCCGAGGACGTCCAGGACAAGCTCGAAACGGTGCCCGGCATCGCCAACACGCAGCTCTTCGGGGGGCGCGAGCGGGAGATTCACGTCAACGTCAATCCCGATCTGCTGGGGCAGTACAACCTCTCGCTCAACGACGTTCGCAATACCTTGGCCAACTTTCACGCCGAAATGCCCGGCGGCAGCCTCGACTCGAAGGAGTTCGACCTGCAGGTCCGCAGCGAGGCGAAGTTTCGCGGCGTCGAGGATATCCGCGAGGCTGTCGTCAGCGAGAAAGAAGGACGTCTGATCCGCATCCAGGACGTGGCCGACGTCCAGGATACCTACCGCCGCCTGCTGAACTTCGCCCAACTCGACGGCAAGGACAGCGCCACGATCATCGTCAACAAGGAAGCCGATATCAACACGCTGGGGGCCGCGGCCAAGGTCAAGGCGCAGGTCGCCCAGCTCCAGCAGCAGTATCCCCACATCACCTTTTCCTGCACCCGCGATATCTCGACCGATATCGCCTTCATGTTTCAGACGCTCGGCTCCGACGCCATCTTCGGCGCCATGGTCGTGCTGGTCATTCTGGCCTGGTCGATGGGCATGCGGATCGCCTTCCTGGTGATCACCGCCATTCCGTTCAGTTCGGCCGTGGCATTTATCTTCCTGTACGTCGCCGGTTTCGCCGTCTCAAACATGGTGATCTTCGCGTTCATCGTTGCCCTGGGAATGGTCATCGACGGGGCGATCATCGTGACCGACAGCATTTACCGGCACCTCGAGGCGGGCGAGGATTCGGTGACCGCCGCCAAGAACGGCACCCACGAAGTCGCCGTGCCCGTGTTTGCCGCCGACATGACGACCGTGGCCGCATTTTTGCCGATGCTGCTCGTGCCCGGCATCATGGGCGACTTTCTGGGCGTGCTGCCGGTCGTCGTCTGCATGGCGCTCTGCGGCTCGCTGCTGGTCGATCACTTTCTGGTGCCGGTGCTGGCCGCGCGCTGGTATCGCGGTTTCGTCCCCAGCACCAGCCTGGCGGCGGATGGCACGAGATCGGTCTCGGCCGACCGCGTGGAGCGCCTCTGGGCTCCCTTCTTCGCCGCGTACTCGAAAACCCTCTCGTGGTGCCTCGATCATCGCGGCGTGGTGCTGACCGTGGCCGGCATGGCGCTCCTCTGGGCTGGCTTGATGCTCAAGCTCGGCCTGATCGGCTTCACGTTTTTTCCTCCCAGCGATCGGGGCCAGTTCGAGATCGGCTTCGAATTGCCCCTGGGGTATAGCATCGAGCAAACTGCCGCCGCCGCGGAGGCGATCACCGCGCCGTTGCACGACTTGGAGAAGACCGGCGAGCTCAAGCACTTCGTCACCGCGATCGGCTCGTCGGCCGGTCTGGCGGCCCGATTAGACAGCGATCCCGCCACGGGTCCCGAGTTCGGCCGGGTGATGGTCGAGCTGGTCCCCGCCACCAACCGGAAGCGCCACGAAAGCGAGATCATCAACGAAGTCCGCTCGAAGATCGTACCCGTTCCCGGCATGACCTATCGGATCGAGCAGATCGAGGAAGGTCCTCCCGGGGGAGCCGATGTGGCCGTGCGATTGACCGGCAAGAACCTCGAGCAATTGGGCGTGATCGCCCGCCGCCTGGTCGAGAAGCTAAGCACTGTGCCCGGCACCGTCGAGGTTCGCACCGATTACCGTCCCGACAGTCCAGAAGTCGTGATCGAACCGAATCCCGCGGTGGTGGGCCTGTTCGGGATGAGCGAGATGGATGTCGCCCGGGCCGTGCAAACGGCCGTCCTCGGAGACACGACGATCGAGCTCTCCCTCGACGACGAAGACGTGACCTTGCGGCTGCAGGCCACGCCCGAGTACCAGCGCTACGAGGGAGATCTTGCCCGCCTGATGATCACGGGTCCCACGGGCCGCCGGGCCACGATCGGCGAGCTGGCCACGGTGCGGCGCGACTCGGGGCTGTACAGCGTCAATCATCGCGACGCGACCCGGGCCGTGGTCGTTATGTCCGACGTGCGCAGCGATCAGGGCGTCATCCCCGATCACGTCTTCGCCAAGCTCCGCGAAAAGTTCCTGCCGGAGTTGGGCTTTGCCGCGGTGCCGGGAAACCGGATCGAGTTCCTCGGCGAAGCGGCCACCGATGCCGAAGGCGTCCGCGCGACTTTCACCGGTGAAAACGAAGAGCGGGACGAGGGCTTCGCCTCGCTGCTCTGGTCGATGATCGTCGGCATCGTGTTGATCGTGGCGATCCTGGTGATCGAGTTCAACAGCTTCCGGCAGGCGGCGATCGTCATGGCGACCGTCCCCCTCTCGTTTGTGGGCGTCGTCTTCGGCATGTGGATTTGCAACTTCAACTTCAGCCTCGCCTCTTTCATTGGCCTGATCAGCCTGACCGGGGTCGTGGTCAACGACGCCATCGTGCTGGTGGACTTCGCCAATCAGGCGCGGGCCCGGGGCGAAGGCGTACGGGCCTCGCTGCTGGAGGCGGGCAACAAGCGGGCCCGGGCTGTGATGCTCACCATGCTTACCTCGATCGGCGGCATGATCCCCACGTTCCTCAACATCACCGGCGGCGGCGAATTCTGGCAGCCGCTGACGGGGGCGATCATCTTTGGGCTGCTCTTCTCGGCGATGTTGACCCTGGTCGTGATCCCGGTCTGCTACAGCCTCGTCTATAACCGGCAACTGCGGGCCGATGAACGGAACGCCGCGCAGGCGGTTGGGACGCCGGAAATCGACCTCGGGCCCGCCGCCGGCCAGGTGGCGCCGGCGTAAGGTGCGCGGCATCGAGTCTTCTGTAGTCGGGGGCTGCGACCCCGATTCCCCCGTCGTCTGTGGCCGAGTCCACCGGCCTCGGGAAATTGCCGGCAGGCGTGATTCAACCAACAGGGCCGCCGACGTCACTGCCGTCGGCTACAGCAGAAGATCGGCCTCGCAGAGGCTGACTACAGCCAGACCGTCCTCAGCCGGCCGGTCAATCGTCGAAGCGAATCTCGAGGATCTCGAACTTCACCTTCCCGGCGGGAACGTCGATCGTGACCTTTTCGCCGAGCTTTTTGCCGACGAGACCCTGGGCCAGGGGACTGGTGAAGAGGATCTTGCCGGCGTCGTAGTCCTCTTCGCCGGCGCCCACCAGGATGAAGGTCTCCTCGTCGCCGAAGTCGAGGTCTTTGACCACGATCGTCGCCCCAAACGATACCTGGTCGCGCGCCACGTTGGCCGTGTCAATGATCTGCGACCGGTTGAGCTTGTCGCGCAGCAGGTTGATCTTGGCCTGCAACATTCCCTGCGATTCGCGCGCGCCGTGGTACTCGGCGTTTTCGCTCAGGTCTCCCTCGGAACGGGCGTCGGCGACGCGCTGCGCGACGGCCGGCATCTCGACCGTTTCCAGATGATCGAGCTCGGCCTTGAGCTTGTCGTATCCCTTGCGGGTCATGGGAACGAGTTCGGTCATGGGAGACCTCAGTCAACGGGATGCGGGGAAGAGGACAAAAAAAACGCGGCCCCCAGGAATCGGGCCGCAGCAGCTTGGATCGTAGCCGGTCGCAGGACCGGCGGTTCCATTGTCGCTAAATTGAGCGACCTGTAAAGATAGTCAAATTCTGCTCAACGCCACCGCGAATCGCCGGACCGAGTCCCGCCGGCTGGGCGCCGGGGGGTGCCGTCAGCGGGCGCCGCCGATCGACAGGTCCTCGGGAGTGTACAGCAGTCGGCCGCAGCTCTTGCAAAAAACCATGTGCCCTAACTGGAGCGAGTTGATCATATTGGGCGTCAGCTGTTGGTAGCAGCCGCCGCACGAATCGGACTCAAGCTTGGCCATGCAGTCCGAGCCTTTGGACTTGACCATCCGATTGTACGTTTCGCGAACGTCGGCGGGCAGCACTCCCTCGGCCTCGCGCAGCTCGGCCTCGAGCCGGGTCACTTCGTTCTTCAACTCGCCGGCCTGCGCGGCGACGGCATCGGTCGCCCGGGCCAGTTCTTCTTTTCCCTTGGCGAGCTTTGTCTGGGCCTCGCCGATCTGCGCCTGGAAGGCGTCGACCTGCTCGAGGGCTTCGAGGATCTCGTCGGCCAGCACGCTGCCCGCCATCTCGGTGGCCGCGATCTGCTCGAGCAGGGCCTGATACTCGCGATTGTTGTTGGCCGAGTTGAGCTTGGCCTTGAGGTCGAGCACTTTGCCTTCGCTCGACTTGAGCAAGAGCTGTTTTTGATCGACGGCGACCTTACCGGCTTTGAGCTGGGCCTGCGCCGCGGCAAGGTCGGCTTCCAAGCGGGTGACGTTGACCGTGTGAGCTTCGACCTGCTTGGGCCCCCGGCGAAGCCGGTCGCGCAGATCGCTGAGTTGCTGATGGATCCGGTGCAGTTCGCGCAAAGAAGCGGCAAGTGCGGACATTAGTAGGTCGGTTTCCTTCGGAGGCCAGTGGGTCCTGTTCGCGTGGGATGCAGTATACCAAAAAAAGCCGCCGGTCTTGCGACCGGCGGCTGGTGGCGTCCAACCGTCAACTGGCGATTCCCTCGAGGAATCCCTCAAGCTGTTTGCTCCGTACGGGATGCTGCAGCTTGCGCACGGCTTTGGCCTCGATTTGGCGGACCCGTTCGCGGGTGACGCGGAAAATGCGTCCCACCTCTTCGAGGGTGTAGGTATAGCCGTCCCCCAGGCCGTAGCGGAGGCGGATGATCTCCCGCTCCCGGAAGGTCAGCGTCTTGAGGAGGTTCTCGATCTTGTCCCGCAGCATCCCCTGCCCGGCCGCGCTCAACGGGCTTTGCGTGCCGTTATCTTCGATGAACTCGCCGAACGAGCTGTCCTCGCTCTCGCCCACCGGGCGGTCGAGGCTGACCGGGTGTTTGCCGATGCTCAACACGCGGCGCGTTTCATCGACGGTGATGTCGGCGGCCTTGGCCGTCTCCTCGGTGGTCGGCTCGCGTCCCAGCTCCTGCAGCAGGCGCTTCGAGACATTTCGCAGCCGCGATAGAACCTCGATCATATGGACCGGGATGCGAATCGTCCGGGCCTGGTCGGCAATCGACCGGGTGATCGCCTGGCGAATCCACCAGGTGGCGTAGGTCGAGAACTTGTAGCCGCGACGATACTCGTACTTGTCCACCGCCCGCATCAGGCCCGTGTTCCCCTCCTGGATCAGGTCGAGGAAGCTCAGGCCGCGATTGCGGTACTTCTTGGCGATGGAGACGACGAGGCGGAGATTTCCGCCCGACAGCTCGCGCTTGGCCTGTTCGTAGTCCCGGAACTGCTCGCGCATCCGGACCACGCGGCGGCGGAGCCGCTGGGGGCTTTCGAGGCAGATCAGCATCAGATCGTGCAGCTCACGGCGGAGGTTGGCCCGCTCGTCCTTGGCGGTGGGATCGTCGCCGAGCTCGGCGATCTTGCGCTGCAGTTCGTCCATCCGCTGCGACATTTCGGAGAGAGCCCGCATCAAGGGCTGCACGCGGCGCGTCCGCAGGCTCAACTCCTCGACCAGCGTCAGCGCCTTGCCGCGACGGTTGTAGAACCGCTCGAGAGCGGCCACCCGCTCCGCCTGCGAGAACTTGCGGCTGATCACGCGGCGGAAGTCCTCGCGGTTCGCATCGAGCAGGTGGTCGAGCGTCCGCAAGTTGTGCGGCATCCGCGCCATGATCTGCTCTTTGGTCAAGCGCTCGGTCAACGAAACCTTGATCGTGCGATCGAACGGAAGCGTTCCCTGGTGCACCTTCTTGAGCGTGTCGACCGTCGCCTGCATGGCGAAGTTGCAACCCAGCACCGTGCGGCGGAAACGCTTGCGGGTGACTTCGATCTTCTTCGCGAGCGCGATTTCCTGGTCGCGGCCCAGAAGGGGGATCTCGGCCATCTGCGTCAGGTACAGGCGGACCGGATCGTCGCTCCACCGCGCCGGCTCGTCGAGCGAGCTGGTCGTGGCGGGCTCTTCCTCGCGGCCGGCGTCTTCAACAGTCGCGCAATCGCGCCCGCTGGAGGCCTCACCGTTGAGATCCGCGCGGAAGGCAGCAGCGGGCGGCTGATTGACCAGCTCGATCCCCACGTCCTCCAAAGCCACGAGCAAGCTGTCGAGCTTGTCGGGATTGACGGCCTCGTCCGGCAAGTACTCGTTGACCTGATCGTAGGTCAAGTAGCCCTGCGATTTGCCGAGCGCCACCAGATCGTGCAGATCTTTTTCGATTTCGTCCACGTGCCATCCTCCTCGACGCGCGGGAGCGCCGCGGTAAGTGATTATGGTCTCGCCGCGGGGGGCATATCAACTAGGCCCTCCGCGGTTGGCGACCCACTCCGGTCAGAGCATCCTGGCCCATCCGTGGACGTGGAAATACCCTGCCGGTTCTGCTCCTGCTGGATGAGTTGTCTCAGGGCGTCCAGCCCTGCATCGTCCCCCAGACGTCGCTCCTCGAGCGCCGTCATCATTGCTCGGCGGCGCAGATTGTCCTGCCGCCGGGCAAAGCTGTCCATCAAGCTTTTCAGCCGCGCCAATACCTCGTCGGCCGGCAAGTCCCGGGTGCGGTCCGACTCGTCCAGATCGACCAGCAACCGCTTCATGTCGGGTTCGTCGAACGCCAAAAGCAGGCCCGCGAATGTCGCTTCGCCCTCCGCCTCGGCCAGGTCGCTCAAAGCCAGGACGATGTCGCGGCAGGCCGACGACCGCAAATCGTCGGGACCGATCGTCCGCAGCACTTCCTGAAAAGCCCCGGGAGAGCGCATTAACAGCTCGAGGAGTTCCCGTTCCCAGGGATCGAGCGAAAGGTCGCGGGGCGGGCTCTCGCTGCCCGGCTCGGCGACCAGCGCCGCGGGGGCCCGGCGCGTGTTGCGGCGGAGCGCGGTCAACCGATCGCGCAGCACTTCTTCGGCAATCCCGCAGCGGCGTGCCAGACGGTGCAGGATTTGCTGCTCTTTGACGCGGGCGGCCGTCGGCGTGTCCGCCCGCAACCGGGGCGCCCGGGCCAGTGTCGCCAAGACCCGCTCGGCCGCCTGCGTCGCCTGATGGATCGAGGCACTCGCCTCGAGTCCCTGCGTCGCCAAGGCGAAATGGTGCTCGAGGGCGTCGACTCCTTGCGGTAACAGATCGGCCAGCGCGGCCCCCCCCCGCTGGAGGAGAAAGTCGCACGGATCGAGCTCGTCGGGCAGCGTCAGCACGCGCAGGTCCATCTGCTCGGCGACGAACAGCTCGAGGATCTCATTGGTCCGCCGCTGCCCGGCTTCGTCGCCATCGAGCACCAGTACGACCTGGTCGGCGTACCGCCGCAGCAGGCGCATGTGGCGCTCTCCCAGCGCCGTCCCCAGCACGGCCACGAAGTTCTTCAGGCCATACTGGTGGGCCACCACGACGTCGGTATAGCCCTCGACGACCACGACCGTCCGCGACTTGGAGATCGCGTCCTTCGACCGATCGAGGGCGTAGAGCATGCTGCTCTTCGAGAACAACGGGGTCTCGGGCGAGTTGATGTACTTGGCTTGGGTCGTCTGGGCCAGCTCGGGGAGGATCCGCCCCCCAAACGCCACCGGCCTCCCCTGGGGATCCCGAATCGGGAACAGCACCCGGCCGCGGAAACGGTCGTAGTGCCCTGAACCCTGGTCCCGCTTGACGGCCAGCCCCACCGCTTCGAGCAACGTCGGGCTGAAGCTTGTCTGCCGTGCCCGCTCGAGCAACCAATCCCAGCGGTCGGGGGCAAAGCCGAGCTGGAACTCCTGGATGCTCTCGGGCGAGATGCCGCGGTCGGCCAGGTACCGGCGGCCCGCTTCCCCTTCGGGTCGCTCGGTGAGCAGCTCGTGGAATTGCCGTTCGGCCCAGGCGACGGCCTGGTACCAGGCGCGCTTCAGCTCGTCGTCGACGGAGGGGGCTCCCCCCCGTTGCGGCTCGAGCTGGATGCCGGCGCGATCCGCCAGCATGCGGAGCGCTTCGGGAAAGCTCACGCTCTCGATCTTCATGATGAAGCTGAAGACGTCGCCGCCGACGTTGCAGGCCCAACACTTGAAGCTTTGCCGCTCCGGGTTGACCTGCAAGCTGGGGTGCGAATCGTCGTGCCAGGGACAGAGTCCCAGGTAGAGCCGGCCGCGCCGCTGGAGCTGCACGTAGTGCCCGACCAGGTCGACGATGTCGACCGCGCGACGCACATTCTCCTTGGCATCCGCAGAAAACGCGGTGGGCACGCAAGGCTCCTCAAGCGAGCAGAAGGGCTGGCGAGTCCGCCGGTCGCGCGGAGCACCATCCCTGAGCTCGCTCGTGCTGATTGCGATCCATCGCCGCGCCCGTCGCCCCTCGCCAGTACGCAGACGAGGGGGATTATAATTTCGCTGCGCGGCGCTGGTCAAACATCCGTGTCGGACCATGCTTCGGGTGGTCAATCGTCTTGACCGCGGGGAGGACAATGGGCGGTTTGCATCGAGAGTCACGTCTCTTGACTCTCGTCGTGGGGGGGCCAGTAAGACACAAAATCTGAAAGGGGTCCACCCCAGTTTTTTCGCTAGCGGCGCGGCCGGCGATCTGCTAGCGACCCAACCGCTCGGGACGCCGCCCCACTTTCACTTCGAGCGTCAGTTCGCTCCCCTCGCGCCACACGCGGACTGGCACAACCGAGCCAATCTTCGTGCCCGCCACCGTCACCGTCAGCCCAGTCGCGTCCTGAACTTCCTGGCCATCCCAGGTGAGAACGACATCTCCAACGCGCAGGTCAGCCTGATCGGCGGGAGAGCCCTCGACAATCCGCGTGATCAGCGCTCCACGCTGCTCGGGCAGCTGGAACTCGGCGGCAATCTCGGGCGAGATATCCTGAGGAGCGACTCCCAACCAGCCGCGGGCGACGTGCCCCTTCTCGCGCAGCGCCTGGTAAACCTCTTGGGCGATGCGGCTGGGAATGGCGAAACTGATTCCCTGATACGCCTGGCCGAGAATTGCCGTGTTGATGCCCACCACTTCGCCGCGGAGATCGACCAGCGGCCCGCCGCTGTTGCCCGGGTTCACGGCGGCATCGGTCTGGAGAAAGTCCTGGTAGATGCTGCCGTCGACGACGCCTCGCCGTCCCTTGGCGCTGATGATGCCCGCCGTCACGCTGCGATCGAGGGCATAAGGGTTGCCCACCGCAAGCACCCAGTCGCCGACCTGCAATTGGTCGCTGCTACCCCATTGGGCGGCGATCAGGTTGTCGGCCTCGATCTTGAGCACCGCCAGGTCGGTGGCTACGTCGTAGCCGATCAATTCGGCGGCGCGAACGACGCGGCGATCGCTTAGCCCGACGGAGATTCCGCCTGGGTCGACGTTGGCCACGACGTGGTAGTTGGTGATGATGTAGCCCGCCTCGTCGATGATCACCCCGGAACCCTGGCCGGTCATTTTGCGGCCGGAGCCCTCGATGATCAGGTCTTCGCCGACGATCCGCGCTGCGGTCCCCAGGCTTTGATCGGCGTCGATATGGACGACCGAAGGACCGACACGTTGGGCAGCGAGCCGAAAGGCCTCGGTCGTATCCCGCAAATTCGTGTTGAGCGCCTCGCGCGCCACCTCGACCTCGGCCCGCTCGCGTCCAAGCGTGGAGGCGTATTGCACCCTTTGCACCAGGCTGGGGAGCCCCCACAAGACGAGCAGCAGAAACAACAGCCCCACCAGCAGGGGCAGCCGGCGCGGGGGATGCGGGGGGGCCGGCGCGCGTCGTGCGAACGACGCCTCGTACTCGTCGCTGCGCGCATAACCGCGCGGAGCATCGGCATCGAAGTCAGGATCCGACATGGGCAGGTGCGCAGGGATAAGACTGGCGGCGACTCGGCGAACTTCAGAATTATAGAGCAGCGTTCCGCGCCAGCCTAGTTTCGCCCGATGACCCGCGACCCGGCAGCCCCGAACGCGCCCGCGGCGCTTGGCGGCCGTTCCCCCGACGCGTACACTCCATTTGTCGAAGTCCCTGTGCGGCCACGCGCCTGAGAACGGGCAAGTCGATGAGCCGACTCCCACCATCGCGGTTCTTTCCGCCCGCCGAAACGGCAGGACCGGAGGGATTGTTGGCGGTCGGGGGCGAGTTGACCCCCGCCTGGCTCCTCGATTCCTACCGCCACGGCGTCTTTCCCTGGCCCGTCCGCGATGTGCTGGCCTGGTGGTCGCCCGATCCCCGGGCGATCATCGAGCTCGATCGGCTCCACGTGCCGCGCCGCCTGGCGCGGACCCTGGCGGGAGCGCGTTTCAGGGTCACGTGCGATCGCGACTTTGCCGGGGTGCTGGCCGGCTGCGCCACCGCTCAATTGCGGACCGAAGCCACCTGGCTGACGCCCCCCCTCCGCGCGGCGTTCGAGCGGATGCACGCGCTTGGCTACGCCCATAGCGTCGAGGTCTGGCAGGGCGATGAGCTCGTCGGCGGAACCTATGGGCTGGCCTTGGGAGCCATGTTCGCGGCCGAGTCGATGTTCTATCGCGCGCGCGATGCGTCGAAAGTCGCCCTGGTAAACCTCGTCGAGCATCTCCGTGCCCGGGGTTACCTGCTCTTGGACATCCAGCAGCTCACGCCGCATACGGCGCGTTTCGGGGCCATAGAAATCCCCCGCGCCGACTACCTGCGCCGCCTCGATGAGGCGCTGCGGCACTCGGCCACTTTCGGCCGGCAACTCGAGACCGGCGCACTACGGAACTCGGTCTCGACGCTGTGAGCCGGTAGCGCGGTCCCCCCGCTCACCCTCGCAGAACGCTGGCGCGGGAGTGCTGGCAGATTCGCGAGAATGGCGGGCCGCAGCGCGGTTGGCGCAAGATTCTCTGTTTTTGGCGGTTGCACCGCGCCGAAGGAATTCTGGAGGGACCGTGGCGCCTGCGCTGCGCCGCCATGGCGTCCGCGCGCGGGACCGTGCGGCGATCGCCGCTTCGTCAGTCGCGAACAGGGAGACCCCAAGAGGGTCGATATGGCGTCGAAGATTGTCCGTCAGGCGGCCGTGTGCATCGCGGCCTGGGGTGCGCTGCTGGGGCTGGTCGGCTGCCGGAACGTTCCGCGCACGCGCGTCGAGTCGCAGTTCGCCGCGCTCCCCGCAACGAGTCGCGAGCAGGTGCAGATTTATCTCGTCGGGTCGCCGCTCGATGGGTTCGAACTCGCCGGTTTGCCCGCCATGAAAGCACGCTTGCACGAGCTTGGGTTTGCCAACGCCGACCATCTGACCTGGACCACGCCGGCCGGGCTGGTCGAGCGCGTGGCCGCCGATCATCGGCGAAACGCCCGCGGACACATCGTGCTGGTGGGGTGGAGCCTCGGTTGTCTACAAGTGCTCGAAGCCGCGGCCCGACTCGAAGGTCAGCAGGTCGAAATCGATCGCGTGATCTGTCTCGATGGCAACCCCTGGATCAAGCTGCAAAGCGTGCGGCGCAAGTACCCCAAGTTGTCGGAAAAAGTCATCTGCATCTATCCCAAGCATCGCGACCTTCCCACCGGGCTGGCCCAAACCCGGCAGCGGCAGGTGGGAGCGTGGCAGCACTTCGGCGTCCCGTTGCATCAGGATACGATCGAGACCGTGCTCACCGAGCTCGCCGCGGTGGTGCAGGAGGATGCGTCGTCCGGACCGCAATTGACGCGTAGTTCGAGCCCGGTCGAGTTGGCGCCGCTGGCCGGCCCCAGCGACGTACCGCCGGCCGAACCCCAGGTCGGACCGAATCTCGCACCGGTCCAAACGGCGAAGCCTCACCGACTACCCCGCTTCACGACCGAGTCGCTCCCCGCGCGGCAGATCACGGCTTCGGCGACACGCGCCGCGGCCAGCTCGGGCCACACGGCGTCACCTCTCTACTAGGATTCCAACATGCCCTACAGCAGCATCGCCGCCGACCAGCAGTTCACCGGCTGGAGCCAGCGCTACGATCGGAGCATGCTCCAGCGGATGTTGTTCGAGCCGTCGTTTCGACTGCTGCTGAGCAAGCTCGATCTTCGACCGGGCGCCCGCGTGCTCGACGTTGGTTGCGGAACCGGCAACCTGCTCGCCTGGGTGGCCGACGCCTTTCCGGAGGTCGAACTGATTGGCATCGATCGCTGCCGGCCGATGCTCGCTCAGGGTCTCTGCAAGCTGGGCGAGCGGGCTGAGTTCATCCAGGCCGACAGCCAGGCCCTTCCACTTCCCAGCCGGCACTTCGACGTGCTCCTCAACACCCACTGCTTTCATCACTTCCCCGACCAGGCTCAGGCGGCGCGCGAGATGTTCCGCGTGCTGAAGCCCGGCGGCGAGCTGCTGGTGATTGACGGCTGGCGCGACGGCCCCTGGGGACACATGATCTACGACCGCCTCGTGCCCGCCTTCGAAGGTGAAGTGCTGCACGCGTCGCGGGCGCGCTTCCGCAAGCTGTTCGAAGAGGCCGGCTTCGAGGTCCTGCGGCAACAGCGCGGCGGCTGGTTCCTCCCCTACCTGTTGACGCACTGCCGCGCGCCGCTGGCCGGCAAACCGGCCGTGCCCGCGCCCCACTTCAAAGTGGTGGGGCGCAGCGCGACGACGACCGCGGCGGCAGAGCCGCTAGACGTTTCGGTGCAAGGTCCGCACCGGCGAGCCGCGTAGCGTCGATCGTGAGCGCATTAGCGCGCACCCGATGCTGCGTGCGCCTGCTGAAGTCGGCCTCTGCCAGGCCGATCGGCTGTATCCGACGTCAGTGACGTCGGTCCTCGTCGCCGTTGCCTTGACACGGCATCCGTAGGTTGAGGCGGTACGCGGTATCGGACGAAACTGACGCCTATTTCCGCATTCTTCTCTAGGAATCCGGCCAGCGGCTGAACTATCCTCCGACCAAGTTGGCGATTCGATCGCTGATCACGCACACCTATAGGTGAGCGTGGGCATCAATAAGAGCTCGACGTTGAACCGTTGAGTATTGGAAGAGCCCGTGGCGGGTTCGCATCCGAGTTGCGAGCCGGTTACGGGCTTTTTCGTATGCGCTAACCACGGGAGGAGTCATGCAGAGATGGCCCCAAAACAAACCGGACGGCTCGGTATCTAGCGAAACGCTGGCATTTCTGCAGGACATACTTGGAACGAGAGTCCAAAACGCCACACAGTCGCAGGCTGAATTGCGGGCCGAGCGCAAGAATCTCGAGTGGCTCGCAGGAATCTCAACCAGGCACGAGTGCGAGCTGAGTAAGGTACTTCGAGAAGAGCGAGAAGCAGCAGAGCGCGCCGGCCTCGAGCAACGGCTGGAGGGTTTCTTAGCCATCCACGAAGCCCAATGGGATCCGGCCAAACATCCTCGGCGCGGATCGCCCCCGAATGCAGGCTGGTTTGCAACAACTGGGAGTACTTCTAGGGGAGAACCATCCCGATCCTTCTTTGATGTCTTGTCGAACCGGCACCGGACTGTCTCAGAACTGATTGGCGGTCCCACGCCCGAAATGATCCGGGCCAGCCGCCTCACTATCGAGTTACAGTCAGCTGCGGAGAAAACAGACGAGATCGCTCGAGCGGCCGGCGCGGGCCTGCTCACCGGCGGAAAAGCCGTCGTCAATGGCACGGCAACGGCCATCAAGAACGTCGCCACCCTGGGTCTGAGCGACAGCCAACTCGAGTTGATCGGCGTCACACAAGCGGATCGCGACCGCGGTTATGACACGGCGGTCACAATTGCGACCGCCAGCGGGGAAATATTGATCGCCGTGGGCATGGGCGGAGTCGCATCCGCACTCAGCAAGGGCGGTACTGTCGTCCGCGTCGCCAGCGGCGCACTTGTCGCATTCGACGCCGCAGGCAATGCCGTCGGTGTCGTACGGGGAATTCATGATGTCTCCACAAACGGGGTGACGATTGCCAACGGGGCTCAGATCGCCGCGGGCGCACTGGGTCTGGGAGCGAATTCGCGAACGATGCGCGAATTAAGTCAGGCCTCGAACAGCCGGCGCCTTGGTCAAATTGATGAGTATGTCACTGCGCTTCCACGTAAGGTCACACCCACGACAAGTGCTGCCAATCAGTATGAAGTTCGGCATACAGGTCCGTATAACTATATTGTCTCCGCAGGCGACGTCTCGTTCGCCATTGACGGTTACCGGGGTACGACAATCTTGGAGGCAAAACATGTTGGTAACTCGATGAGCAGCCCATACGTGCCGGGATCTACATGCCCAGATCTCGTCCGCAGAAAAATCCTAACGAAGGCTCGCGAGGAGCTTCGAAAGGCTCATGAGATAATTAAGAGCGGTTCCACTCCGTTCGAATCAATCGAGATTATCACTAATTCTGCAGAAGCCAAGAAGCTGTTTGAGAGGATCCTCAAGGAGTCCCATGTACCAGGAATTGTAAGGTTGGAGCCATAGGAGCATTAAGATTACCCATGCATAGCCTACTGCTATTTGACAAAGACGCACGCGAAATTTCCGTTGCGGCACTCGAGCGCATCTTTCAGAGTGTCAGCAACTTTAAACGCATTCGACTGGGCACTCCCATCAACCCGATCGAAGCAGAGTTTGTTGATGGGGAGGATTTTACAACCATTGACTTGGACCCAAGTCGCATGACGATTTCTATACGAGGAACGTCAGGTGCCGCCCTCCGGGCTGCCTGGATTTTGCAAAGCCATCTCACTGCTCCGCTGCGGATGGTCGACACGGACTACTCCTTTGACCTAATTCTGTCTGATTTTTCGAGCATCGAGGAATTGGAGAGAGCTATTGATCAAGCCCGATCGATTTGAGTCGGCCGCCGCGGAATAAGCGGGAGTTCGCGGTGCATGGCTGCCGCTCGTAGCTCACCGAAACCAGCGAAAGTGGCGTCAGCGAACGAAGCAATGCTTGCCGCCTTTTGCTCAACTTGCTAGTTTCCTGCTGAGGCCGACGGCCCGGTTATCTGTCAGTATTACTTGAACCGATCATGCCACAACGCCTGTCGAAGATCGGCCCCCGCCTCGGCGAGCCCTGCCCCGGCACGCTCAGCCGACGCTCCTTCGTGCGCAGCGGGTTGGTCGGCCTCTCGTCGCTCGGCCTGGCCGACCTCTTGCGGATCGAAGCCCAGGCCAGCCCCGCGGGCTATCCGCTCACCAGCGACCGCTCACTGCTCGTCCTCTGGCTGTGGGGGGGCCCCAGCCACATGGAGACGTTCGATCTCAAGCCGCTAGCGCCCAGCGAGTACCGCGGCGAATTCACCCCGATTCCGACGAACGTCCCGGGCATCGAGATCTCCGAGCATCTGCCGCGGCTGGCGACGCTGGCCGATAAGTTCGCGCTCATTCGCTCCTGCCATCACGACAGCCCGGGACACGTCAACAGCACGCACACGATGCTCACCGGTTACCCGGGCGATCTGGTCGAGACGCCTCCGTTCCGCCCCAAGTATCCCGACGTGTGGGCGGTGGCCAACAAGTTGCTCGGCCCGCGCGAGCCGAACATGCCGCCGCACGTCGTGCTGCCGTACATGCGCTACCACGGGGCCGGCTACTTGGGCCACCAGCTCGAGCCGCTCGAGATCAAAGGGGATCCCAACGAGCCGAAGTTCCAGGTGCCGAACCTGTCGGCCCGCCCCGACGACCATCCCAAGCTCGATCGCCGCCTCAAGCTGCTCGACCAGGTCGACCGCTTTCGTCGCGAGGCCGACACGTCGGGTGTGATGGATTCGCTCGACGAGTTCAACCAGCGGGCGGTCTCGATCCTCACCAGCGACGCCGTCCGCCGGGCGTTCGACATCCACCAGGAGGACGAGGCCACGCGCGAGCGCTATGGGCGCGACACGGTCGGGCAACGCTGTCTGTTGGGGCGGCGGCTGGTCGAGGCGGGCTCGCGCGTCGTCTCAATCGACTTTCCGCACGTGCCCGGCCAAAAGGCCTTCAGTTGGGACGATCATGCCAGCGTCTGGAACATCTTCACCGAGATGAAAGCCCGGCTGCCGGTGCTGGATCGCGTCGTTTCGGCCCTGATCGAAGACCTGCACCAGCGCGGGCTTTCGGAGAAGGTGCTGCTGGTGGTGATGGGCGAGATGTCGCACACGCCGCGGCTGAGCAATTTCCAGGGGCAGCCGGGACGCGAGCACTGG
>JAEUIK010000472.1 GCA_016793185.1 Planctomycetaceae bacterium
GCTCATGGGGCCCGTCGTCACTGCCCGCTACGGCGGCGGACTTCTTTGGCTGGCCACGCTGAGCATCGTCTTTCAGACGATCTACAACGTCGAGATCAGCCGCTACACGCTCTACACGGGCGAGCCAATCTTCACCGGCAAGTTCCGCACGTTGCCGGGGCCGATGTTTTGGGTGTTCGTCTATATCGCGCTCGATTTCGGCATGATCTTTCCCTATTTGGCCGCGAGTGCGGCGACTCCCCTGGCGGCCGTACTCTGGGGGCGGATGCCGGAGCCCGGCGTCATCGCCGGGGACGAGGCGGGGCTGCGCTACTTGAGCTATGGCATCTTCATTGGCTCGTTCCTGCCGCTGATCATCGGCGGCAAGGTCTACAACTCGATCAAGGCCTTGATGTTCTTCAAGATCGCCGTCGTCTTCGGTTTCTTGCTGATCGTCGCGGTGCTCTATTCCAGCTGGAGCACCTGGCACGAAATCAGCACGGGTTTCGTCAAGTTCGGCACCGTGCCGGTCCAGGCGGGAACCGACCTCGACGGCAACGGCCAGATCGATCCCGCCGAACGCAAGGAGGCGGTCAAAAACGTCTTCGCCTCGGCCGCCCAGGGGGAAGGAATTCCCACGATCGACTTCACGCTGTTGGCTTCGATCGCCGCGCTGGTGGCGATCGCCGGCAACGGCGGGCTGTCGAACACGCCCATCAGCAACTACACGCGCGATCAAGGTTGGGGGATGGGCTGGCACGTCGGCGCGATCCCTAGCATGATTGGCGGACGCAAGATCAAACTCTCGCACGTCGGCAGCGTCTTCCAGGTCACGGCCCAATCGCTCCAGCATTGGCGCCGCTGGTACAAGCACGTCCTCCGCGACCAGTTTGCCGTGTGGATGCCCGCCTGCTTCATCGGGCTGGCGCTGCCCAGCATGCTGAGCGTCGAGTTTCTCCCGCGCGGGACAGAGGCCAATAAATGGACGGCGGCCGGCATGACGGCCGGCGCCATTCGCGATCGCGTCTCGGATCCGAATGTCGCGTTCGGCAGTCCCTCGACCGGCCAGTTCTTCTGGTACATGACCCTTTTTTGCGGGTTCCTCGTGCTGGCTCCCAGCATGGTCACCACGGTCGACGGCGTCGTGCGCCGCTGGGTCGACGTCTTCTGGACGGCCAGCCCTCGTTTGCGCGCGCTCGAGACCACGGCGATCAAGAAGGTCTACTTCTGGGTCCTGGCCTGCTACGGCGGATTCGGGCTGATCATGCTCAGCGTCAGCGAGCCGACCGAGCTCCTGAACACGGCCGCGTTGATCCTGAACTACGCCTTGGGGTTTAGCTGTTGGCATACGCTGGCGGTGAACACGCTCTTGCTCCCCCCTGCCCTGCGGCCGAACTGGTTCGTGCGGGCCATGCTGCTCTTGGGGGGGATGTTCTTCACGCTCCTTTCGGTCCTGTCGACGCTGCAGCGCTTCGGCGTGCTGGAAAAAATCGCCGCCTGATTCGGACCGGCCCGCCGACCAAGGCCCTCAGCTGCCCGGCGGGTTTCGACGTGTAGCGATTGTGCGGCCGCAGGGGGATGATCGGCGTCGGGCGGCCCGCCGATTGCTGGTAGGTTTGCCCCGGCCGTGTTAAGGTGGAACCTGACCCCTGGGGGCAGTACCGCGGGCCGAGGGACGGGCGTTTCGCGGGCGGCTTGCCCCCGGAACCCGTGCATCGACCAGAGCGAGGCCATTCGACCGATCCATGTACGTCAAGTTGTGTCGATATCGCGTGCAGCCAGCCCTGCGGGATCGCTATCTGGCGATCCAGGAGCAAGCGGCGCGGATCTATCAGCTCTACGAATTGGAGCCCGCGACACACTTCCAGAGTCGCCAGGATCCCAATACCTGGGTCGAGATTCACCGCTTTGCCACGGCCGACGCTTGCCGTGCGGCGACCGACCGCCTGAATCGCGATCCGAAGATTCTGGCCCTCTGGCAGGCGTTCCAGGCGACGCTCGACCCGGGCGTTCCGCCCGAGATCGAAGAGTTCGACCAGCATGCGTGGAACGGCCACGCCTCTCCGGTGGAAGCGCGTCCCGCTCCGGCGGCCGAGGTGCGCCCCGCGCTACCGACCGAGAATCGCCCGGCCCCCGGCGAAGTCGAGGGGACGTAGCGGTCAGACTCGGCGATGGGTTCCCGCTGCGAGCGGTGCTTCGAGGGTGCTTTGTCGGCGAAACCGGCAGTCTGTCCAGTGGTTACGCCGCGCAGAGGTCCCGCCGCGACCGCTTCAAATCGTTTGACACTCGCCCGCTGGACGGCAAGAATGAACTAGCGGGGAGCTTGCGCAGCCCCCTGCCACTGGGTTTGCCGGAGACGATAGGCGGGGCTTCAAGCCGCGACTGGCACGAGCATTCGCCCGCTGTCGCCTTCCTCCCGCCGCCAGGGCAGCGCCTGGGCGGCAGCCGCGCGACTTACCCAGTGCTCGCACTAAAGAGGACTAGCATGTCTCCATTGTTTGCCTTCGGGTTGGGCACCACCGAACTAATTGTCCTGGCGGTCGTTGTGCTATTGCTCTTCGGCAACCGCCTTCCCAGCGTCATGCGTTCCATGGGACGCGGCATCGTTGAGTTCAAGAAGGGTGTCCAGGGAATCGAAGACGACCTGAACGACCAGCCCGAGAACAAGAAGCTCAACGAGCCACGAGTGTAGGCTCGCGGCGTCAGGGTTTGTCGGTTCACAAGTCGTTGAGGACGCGAGAGTCATGTTGAGCGCAAGTAGCCAGTTGCTGGCGTTCCTGCCCTTTGCGGGCAGCATCGGCAGCGGCGAGATGATCATCATCGGCGTAATCGCCGTTTTGCTCTTCGGCAAGCGCCTGCCCGAGGTGGGCCGCTCGCTCGGCAAGAGCCTGGTCGAGTTCAAGAAGGGGATGCAGGGGATCGAGAACGAAATTCGCTCGGCGACGTCCTTCGACGTAAACGCGCCGGTGAGCTCGTCGCGGACTTCGACGTCCAGCTACCGCGACGACGAATCGCGGAGCGAGCCGTCGGCGCCCCGTTTCGAGCCTCCCCCGGCGCTGGCGTCAGACGGCGGCGACAGCTCCTCGGCCCACTCGGCCTCGGCCAATTCCAGCGTCCCCCGCTACGAGCCGCCGAAGCTCGAACCGGCGGAAGAGTCGCAGCTGAGCTGAAGCGCTCGCGGCCTTCGCTGCATGCTGTTTCAGGCGACGGTTGCGGGCGGTGCCTTACCGCAGGATCAGCCCCTTGCAGATATCGCCTGCGCACCGTACGCTCTAAAGTCCCGATCCCGGGCGGCTAGCTCAGTTGGTTAGAGCGCCATCCTCACACGGTGGAAGTCACAGGTTCGAGTCCTGTGCCGCCCATTCCCGTCGCCGCAAGCGGTGCAATGGAGTGCATTTCGTGGGAAATCACTGCACTTACATTGCGTCCGGTCACTTCAGGTTCACTCGGTTGCGCCCCTTGCTGCAGCGCTGGGTGCAGCGCTCGCAGCGCCCGAGCGAAATGCTCGTCGTTCGTCGGCCGGGAGTGCCCGTTGGCGATGGCCTCTCGGTGCCAGGCGGCAGGTCGTCCGTGGAATTCGCCGAATCGCTTCGACGGCAATCGTCGCCAATGGGATGGGGCGCTCGGCCGCGCCCAGGCGTCGGTTGCTGCTAAGGCTCAGTCGTCAGGGCTTCTTTGCCGTCGCGGGTTCCAATGGCTCGCCAGACGTTCAGGTCGATCGCCTCCGAGATGGTAGCAACGTGACCGTCGCCGTAGGCCACGACCACGACTCCAGGATGCGAACTGCGCGCCGACACGATTGCATGTTCGCCGGGGGTATCGGGAATTGCACTCCAGTTGCCGCAATCGTAGCCCGTCCAGTTGGGGGGCGCGACATGGTTGTACATCGTGGACGAATAAGCGGCGAACGGCCAACCATTCGAATAGTCGCTGCCCTCAAGCCAACGACCTGCGGAAGTGAAGTTCAGCGAAGTCACCTTCGGCACTATCTTGCCGCAGTTCTCCAGCATCACTTCGCGTCCGACCATGCCGTCGGTCCGGCTGCTCATGGTCACGATGTCATCGGTCGTCGGGAGCGTCGTATTGGCGTCGAGTCCGCTCCCTTTGGTGCGTTCGGAGAAGAAGACGGTGTTCGACAAACCGTCAGTGATCGCGGCTACTTTGAGTGCTCTGCCCGCGGTGAATGCGCCGTTACCAAGACAGCTGAGGCCATCGACAGCCGCGGCATGCCGGTCTTGCCGGTAGCTCGCCTCCGCGCCGCCGTAGGGAGAGGAACCGCCGAAATTATAGCGGTAGTTGTTCTCGGAGATGATCCGGCCGGTGTTGGCATCGCTCGGGCAGAGAAACAAGCCCGCGGCCTGCGCATAGGCCTTGTAATTGACGTTGAAGGGCTCCCCGTTGACAGTCATGCGCAGCGCCTGCGGCTTTTCGAAATCGACCAGGTCGTAGATCTGTTGCTGCTCCATATACGGAAGGATTCGCAAGTGCACGGAGTGAAATCCCGTCCACTCGTTGGGGTTCGTCTGGTCGACGCCGGTGTAGTTGGTGTACGACTTCTGCACGATCCCGTTCTTTTTCCAGTCCGGCAGCAGTCGCCCCGGCGGAAATACGCCAAACGTACTCTCGTAATTGACGACAGCGAGGCCGATCTGCTTCAGATTGTTGGTGCATTGCATCCGACGGGCGGCTTCGCGGGCAGCGTTGATGGCGGGCAGGAGCAGCGCGATGAGAATGCCAATGATTGCGACCACCACCAGGAGTTCGACGAGCGTAAACGCCGGACGACGGGAACCCACCTTGGCCGACGCCATGGGCTATCTCCTTCCAGAACGCTGTACCGTGTTCCACCGCCGGAGACTGGCGACAGCCAGGCCCGCAACTCCGCACAAGGCCAGGCAGAACGCCGACGGTTC
>JAEUIK010000360.1 GCA_016793185.1 Planctomycetaceae bacterium
GCTCGTCTACGGCGGCTTCAAGCTGAGCATGGTCAGCTCGATGCTCTGGGCCATCGTCACCGTCATCGGCATCGCGATGGTCGTCCACATCATCGTCGAGTTCCGCGAGGAGCGCGGGCGAGGGTTCAGCCCCAAGTCGGCGCTCCTGCGGTGCGGCGCTTTTCTGGCCGTGCCGATCATGTGGGTCTGCTTTACCGACGCGGCGGGCTTCATCTCGCTGCTGGCCGCCAAGGTGGGGCCTGTGCACGACTTCGGCGTGATGATGGCCATCGGCTCCCTCTTGGCCCTGGTCAGCGTGTCGGTGGTGCTGCCGACCTTGGCCCTGGTCGGCTCGGTCGATGCCGATCCCCGGCAGGCCTGGGGCGAAGAGAATCTCAGCTCGGGCTTGGAATGGCTCGTCCGCTTCATCGAGCGCTGGCCGCGCGCCATCGGCATCACCACCATCGCGATCGTCAGCTTCGCCTGGCTGGGCTATATCTGGCTCGATGTCGAGACCGATTTCACGCGCAACTTCCGGCAGTCGAGCCCCATCGTCAAATCGTATGCCGTGGTCGAGTCGCGACTCGGCGGCGGCGGCGTGTGGGATATTTTGCTGCCCGTCCCGCAGCAGATCGATCACGCCCTGCTCGATCGCGTGCGCAAGCTCGAGGATCGTCTGCGGACTGAGATCGTCGTCCCCGACGCGAATGGCCAGGCCACGCCCGGGTTGACCAAGATTCTCTCCGTCACCGACGCGCTCGATACCGTCTCGACCCGCGAGCTGCGGCAGCTGACCGATCCTGAAGATTTGCTGGGGCTGTTCCGGGCACAGATGCCGGCTGTGATGAACGCCCTGGTGGGAACGGACCCCGAGAGCAAGCAGCGCACGCTCCGGATCATGTTGCGCGCCCGCGAACGGCAGCCGGCCGCCCAGAAGAATTATCTGATCGAGCGCGTGACCGAGATCACGCGCGAGGAATTCCCCGAGGGGCAGGTGACGGGCTTCTTCATCCTGCTCACGAACCTGATCGACAGCATGCTCCGCGATCAGTGGGTCTCGTTCACGATCGCCACGGCCGCGATCGCCGTGATGATGTACATCGCTTTCCAGCGCGTTTCGCTGGCGCTGATCGCGATGGTCCCCAACGCGCTGCCGATCACCGTCATCACCGGACTGATGGGCTGGCTCGGCATCGGCATCAACATGGGCGCCGCGATGATCGCCGCCGTCTCGATGGGGCAGGCGGTCGACTCGTCGATCCACTACATCACCGAGTACCTCGCGCACCGCCGCGAGGGATTGCCGCTCCAGCAGGCCTTGCTGGCGGTCCAACAGCGGGCCGGCCGGGCCGCGGTCTTCTCGACCCTGGCCATGTGCGTCGGTTTCAGCGCGCTCTGCCTGAGCCAGTTCGTGCCGCTGATTTACTTCGGGGTGCTGATGAGCCTCTCGATGCTCGGCGGATTGATCGGCAACCTGGTGCTGTTGCCACTGCTGCTGCGCTGGGCGGCGCGCTGGGAGAAGACGCCGGTGGCGCTTGTGAAAGAGGATCTCTTGCCAGCAACCGTGGAGCGTTGAAAGCCCCAACGGGGCGAGAGTGCATAGCCAGGGGTGGAAACCCCTGGATTACGATATGCGACAGAAGAAATGTTTGTGAGCCCCAACGGGGCGATCGTGCTGTCGCCCCGTTGGGGCTCATTGGTGTTTTTCGCGATCATTTTTGGACCAGGGGCTCACGCCCCTGGCTATTCACTCACCGCCCCGTTGGGGCTCGTGATTGGCCCGATAACGGCATATTGTCCCCAGGGGCTAACACCCCTGGCAATTGACTGCCGCCGCTTTGCGGCTGAGAACACAGCCATCGTGTTTGATCTTCGGCCGGGCGACCGAAGTGGTTTCCGACAATCACTTCAACCTCTCGCGCGGGTCGTCCCATGCCGCAATCGTTTGGTTCGTTGCATTGCCACATCGTCTTTAGCACGAAACACCGCGAGGCCTGGATCAAGCCCGACGTGCAACCACGACTGTTCGAGTACATCGGGGGTATCCTGCGTAATCACTCGAGTCCGCTCGTTGCGGCAGGCGGAATGCAGGACCATGTCCATTTGTTGGTGTCGCTAGCGCGTGACTCGACGGTCGCGGATGCAGTTCGTGTCGTCAAATCGAATTCGTCACGTTGGCTGCAGGAAACGGTGCGACTAAAGGGGTTTCACTGGCAAGATGGTTATGGGGCTTTCGCGGTGAGCTATTCAAACCTGGAGCAAGTTAAGTCGTATCTCGCGAACCAAGAACAACATCATCGCGGCCAATCGTACCAGGATGAGTTTCGAGAATTTCTGCGGCGACACAATCTTGCGTGGGATGAAGAATACGTGTGGGATTGAACGGCGCTCCGATCGCCCCAACGGGGCGAGAGTGCATAGCCAGCTGCAACTTCTGAGTCACCGAGCCCCGGGCCTCAGGCCCGGAGAGATGAACGGCGATCGACGTCGCGACTAGCTTCCGCTCCGGGGACGGACGTCCCCGACTCGGGGTGCGCCGAGGGTGCGGCACTTCTCCCTCACTCCTGCAATCCGTACAGCACCGCGTTGATTGCGATCTTGGCCGCGTCTTCGCGGGTGTAGCCTTGGCAGGCCAGCGACTCGTGCCGCTCCAAGGCGCAGCTCAGGTCGTACCTCGAGAAGATCACCGCGTAGCGCTCGCCGACTTTGAGCCCTTCGAGCTCGGGCTCGACCTGATGCACGGCCGCTTCCATCCGTCCCCCCTCGCGCGGCGCCGAGGGATCGCGACGGTTGACCAGGCGGAGGTCGAACCCGCCGTACTTGTCGGTCAGCAGCGGATCTGTGACGGGGATCCGCTCCAGGGCGTGCATCGGGAAGATCGCGGCCATTTCCCGGCGGAACGCCTCGGTGAAGGCCGCGCTCGCGCAGACGCTGTCGGCCAGGATCATCCCGCCGCGCTCGACGAACTTTTTCAATTGCGCCCGCTCGGCGTCGCTCAGGCGAAAGGCGTTCCGGCCATGCATGAAGACCAGCGGATAATCGAAGAGCGTTTCGTCCGCGATCGACACCTCGCGCTGATCGGTCCCGATGCGCAGACCTTTCTCGCGCTGCAAAAGCTCTTGGAGGTTGACCAGCGCGCGGGGCGCGGCATCCCAGCCTCCCGCATGCTTGAGCGCGCCGATATAGAGCTTCGCCCGCTCGACGGTGTCGGTCGGTGCGGCGGCCACCTGTTGCTGCGGCATTTCGTACTTGAACTTCAGCTCGCGGTTCGTCGCGTAGGCCAGCACGTTGATCCCGATCGAATTGGCCGCCAACACCTGCGCGCGAATGTCGTCGGTCAGCTTCACGTCGCGCCCGGGGCGCGAGAGCTCCCACAGGCACGAAATATCCTGCGGGCAGTAGATCACGCTCGTCCGGCAGCCGACGTCGATGCCCCACAACTGCTTGAGCTCGTTGGCGCTCACCGGTTCTTCCGCATGCCAGACCGGATGGTCGGGCGGGAGCAAGCGCAACTCGTGCTCCGGCTCGGGGAACATCTTCTTCATCAGCTCGCGAAAACCGCGGTCGAAACCGCCGCCGTCGCAACAAGCGTCGGCGAAGATAAACCCGCCTTGATTGATGTACTCGCGCAGCCGGCGGACCTGATCGTCGCTGAACTCGGGCGGCTCGGACCCGTTGAAGAAGATCACCGGCGCTTGCAGCAGATCGTCGACCGAGGCGGCTTTGGCATCGACGACCTGCCACGTCAGGGGGCGCTGCCAGCGCTGCTCGACATAGCTCGTGAGATTGGCCACGTCGGACCGATGCGTTTGCCAGTCGTCGCCCGGGCCATGCGTGAGCTTGCCCATCAGCACCGGGCGCCGCCCCTTGGAGAGAAACAGCAGCGCCAGGCTGGTGCCGATCTGCGGGTTGTTCTCGGCGTGGCCGACGCCGACCCAATAGCCCGAGATGCCGTCTTGCCGGCGGACGAACATGTCAGTCCCTTCACGATACCAGTCGTGGCCGCCGAGGAAGCGCTGGGCCGTCATCCGGCCCGCCCGCTCGACGCCATACAGGTAATAGAAGAGCCACGAGTCGCCGCGTTGCGGGTTGACGTGGACCGAGAAGTTGCGCCCCAGCCAGTCGAGCGCGCGGTCGACCGAGTTGCCGCGGAGTTGCTCGCCGCAGCATTGCAAGCGGCCATCGACGACCTTGGCGTCGGAGGGATGGAGTTGTCCGGAGGCGATGACCACCGAGGCAATGCCGGCGCAGGTCATGCTCCCGGTTCCGCCGTTGCCCGGCTGGTAGCCCCACGAGCCGTCGGCGTTCTGCGTCTTGTGCCAATAGTGCAGCGCGGCTTGCCAGGTTCCCGTCGCGACGTTGGCGCCGACGCGTTCGGCCTCGTGCAGCGCGAGCAGGGCGAACTGCGTATTGGAGTTGTCGCCGTTGGAGCCGGGATACGACCAGGCGCCGCGGTTCTCGCCGCTCTTGAGCTGCGTGCGCTCGAACCATTCGGCGTTCTTGCGGATTTGGATCAGGTCGCGCTTGGGCTGCGCCTCGCACAGCGCCATGGTTTGCAACGCGGTCGCGTAGGTCGTCTTGGGAGGCAGCCGGCGCAGATACTCGAGCGCCCGCTGGATGCTCGGATCCTCGGGGGGCACGCCCGAGTTCAAGAGCGCCAGCGTGCAGAGCCCCGTCACGCCCCCTTCGTTGCCGAGCCACTCGGGCCAGGAGCCATCGACGCGCTGTTCGCGCTGGAGGTAGGCGACGCCCCGCTCGATCGCCTTGCGGACCGCGTCGGCTTCGACCGCGGCGCGCGCGGGGGGGGCCAGGGTCAGCGCGATCACGAGGCCGGCCACTCCCAACGCCCACCGCGGCATAATCGCTCCTTCGTCCGGGCTAAGCCGGGCGCCGTCAGCCCAAGTTGCGGTACCGCTTCATTTTACGATGCCGGCCAACCCCCGTCCAAATTGCTGCCCCGGGATGGCCGAGATAGACTGGTAATCGGGCTTATTCGGCGGCGGCATTTCCCTTTTCGCCCCCGGCAGGACGGAACCGCGATCCGGATGGGGAACACGTCCCCCCTGGCCGACGTAACAAATTATCTCTCCCTATCTTGAGCAGCAAGGATTCGCTTTGTCCACCAAGCCACGCAGCCTCGGAGACGTCCTCCAGGAGTTCAGCCAGCACCGCCGGTTGATGCAGGAGGAGTTGCAGAAGGTCATCATCGGGCAGGACGAGGTCATCGAGCAGATCTTTGCCGCCATTTTCACGCGCGGGCATTGTCTGCTCGTGGGTGTGCCGGGTCTGGCCAAGACGCTCATGGTCAGCACGCTCGCCCGGATCCTCGATATCGGGTTCAAACGCATTCAGTTCACGCCCGACCTGATGCCGTCGGATATCACCGGGACGAACGTGCTGGAGGAAGACGACGCGGGTCGGCGCAATTTTCGCTTCGTCGAAGGCCCGATCTTCACGAACATTCTGCTGGCCGACGAGATCAACCGGACGCCTCCCAAAACCCAGGCGGCCTTGCTCCAGGCGATGCAGGAGCGCGAGGTGACCGTCGGCACCACGACTTACAACCTGCCCGACCCGTTCTTCACCATCGCCACGCAGAACCCCATCGAGCAGGAAGGAACCTATCCGCTGCCCGAGGCGCAGTTGGACCGGTTCATGTTCAACATCAAGGTGAACTACCCCACGCTCGAGCAGGAGGAGCAGATCCTGGCGGCCACCACCCGCGGCGAAAAGCCGGAGGTCCGCAAGGTGCTGAGCTCGCGGGCGATCCTCAACTTGCAGAAGCTCGTCAACTCGGTCGCCGTCAGCGAGTACGTCATCAAGTACGTCTCGCGGCTGGTGCGGGCGACGCGCCCGGACGACCCGGCGGCGCCGGCATTCGTCAAGGAGCTGGTTGACTGGGGAGCCGGTCCCCGCGCGGGACAGTTCTTGATTCACGGCGGCAAGGCGATCGCCGCGATGGAAGGACGCTTTGCCGTGGCGATCGAAGATATCCGCAAGGTCGCCGAGCCGGTCCTCAGGCATCGCGTGAGCACGAACTTCCAGGCGCAAGCCGAAGGAATGACCACCGAGAAAGTCATCGCCCGGCTCGTGGCCGAAATCCCGGCGCCGGAGATTCCCAAATTTGAACGTTGATCAGGAGTGGGGGAAGGTTAACTACGAAGTCACAAAGACACGCAGGGCAAGCAGGTCACGGCTTGCCTTGGCCGGTAGGAATCGGGGGAGGGGACGAGGATAACCACGAAGGCACCAAGACACTAAGGAACGGAGGTTCGGGTTCATGTACGGAGCGGTGCCGCGAGAAATTGAAGAAGCCGCGGCGCAGTCCAGTAGGTCAGGCATGACTGCCTGGCCAACCTCTTTGTGTCTTCGTGACTTTGTGGTTCGTTCTCGCCGGATCGAACAAGAACCATGACCACTGCCGAAAAGTACCTGCAGCCGGAGGTGATTCGCCAGATCTCCCGGCTCGATCTGCGCGCGCAGTTCATCGTGAAGGGCTTTTTGCAGGGGATGCACTCGAGCCCCTTTCACGGCTTTTCGGTCGAGTTCAGCGAGCATCGCAAATACACCGCCGGCGACGATCCCCAGGACATCGACTGGCTCGTCTATGCCAAGACCGACAAGTACTACATCAAGAAGTTCGAAGCCGAGACCAATATCACCGGCTACCTGGTGATGGATCTCAGCAAGTCGATGGGCTACACCTATCGGCAAAAGCTCACCAAGTTCGACTACGGCATCTGCGTGGCCGCGGCGCTCGCCTACCTGATGATCCACCAGCAGGACCCGGTGGGCCTGATCGCCTTTGACGAAAAGATCCGCCACAGCATCCCGCCCCGCTCCAAGCGGACGCAGTTGGGCAACGTCCTGTCGACACTGACCAAGCTGCAGCCGACCGGCAAGACGGAAATCGCCCAGAGCCTCAACCAGGTGGCCGCGATGCTCCGGCACCGCAGCTTGCTGATGATCTTCACGGATCTGCTGGCCGAGGCCGATCCGGTGCTCGCCGCGCTGCGCCGCCTGCGGCACGGGGGACACGACGTGATCCTGTTTCACATCCTGGACGAGGCCGAGGTCGATTTCCCGTTCGACGGGATGGTCGAGTTCGAGGAGCCCGAGACGCAGGAACTATTGCGGATCGACGCCAACGACGCGCGGCGCGACTACCAGGCCGCCGTCGAGGAGTTTCGCGAGCGGTTTCGCCGCGAGTGCTTCCAGAGCCGGATCGACTACGTGCCGCTCGACACGAGCATGCCCTTCGACAAGGCGCTGACCGAGTACCTGGTCAGCCGCCGAGCGAGGTGCTGACGCATGGATTTCGCCAATCCACTATTACTGGGAGGCGCGGCGCTGGCCTCGCTGCCGGTGATCCTGCACCTGGTGATGCGGCAAAAGCCCAAGCACCTGGCCTTCCCCGCCCTCCGCTTTCTGCAGGTCACGCAACTGGCCAATCGCCGCCGGTTGCGGCTGCGCCACCTGATATTGTTGGCGCTGCGGGTCGGAGCCATCTGCCTGCTCGCCTTCGCGCTGGCCCGGCCCAGCATCAAGAGCACGAGCACCGTGGTCGACCGCGAGGCTCCCATCGCCGCTGCGCTGGTGTTCGATACGTCGCCGCGAATGCTCTATCGCCACGAGAACCGCACCCGTCTCGAAGTGGCGCAAGACATGGCGGGCTGGCTGCTCAAGCAACTCCCGGCCGAGAGCCAGATCGCCATTCTCGACTCGCATGGGGGTGCGGGCGTGTTTCAGGTCGATCTCGGGTCGGCCACCGAACGCGTCGGCCGGCTTGAAGTCGCCACGCTCGGCGAGCCGCTGCCGAACCTGATCGAAGAAGCCGTGCGCTTGCTGGCGCGGAGCGACAAGACGCGCAAAGAGGTTTACGTCTTCACCGATCTCTCGCGCGCGGCCTGGCCATCGTTGGCGCCCGGTCAGCTCGCGGCCCAGCTCGAACAGCTCGCCGATCGGGGCGTGTACCTGATCGACGTCGGCGTCGAAGCCCCGCGCAACGACACGCTGGGCGCACTGCGGCTCTCGGGGCAAATCGTCGCCCGCAACAGTCCTTTGGTGGCGCAAACCAGTTTCCTCCGCGTGGGAGGGGGTAACGAACGGGGCGTCGAGCTGGTGCTGCTCGACAAGAACGGCCAGCCGCAAGTTCGGGCTCGGGCGTCGGGCGACCCGCGACCGGGAGAGAGCCAGCTCTTGGAGTTTCCGCTGGGCGCGCTCGAGTTGGGATTGCACCAGGGAGCGATTCAACTCACCGGCGGCGATGCCCTGGCGGCCGATGACGCCCGCTTTTTCACCATCGAAGTCAAGCCGGCCTGGCCGGTGCTGATTGTGGCCCAGAAGCCGTCGGCCGCCAATTACCTGCTGCAGGCCTTGGCCCCCGACCGCTTTCGCACGTTGGGCATCGCCCGCTTCGATTGCCGGGTGATCGACTACGGCGCGCTCGCCAATGAGCCGCTGGAAAAGTTCTCCGCGATCTGTCTGGTCGATCCGGGGCCGCTCGAAGCGGCGCAGTGGGGCCGGCTCAGCAGTTATGTTGCGCAAGGGGGAGGCGTCGCCGTCTTCCTGGGGCGCAGCGCGGCAGCCGATGAGACCTTCAACTCGGCGGCGGCGCGCGAGTTCTTGCCGGGCGTGCTCAAGCAGGTCAAGCGCGGCGGCGGGCAGCTCGTGCTGGGAGAAGCCCGGCATCCGCTGCTCACCAAGTTCCGCGATCTCACCGACCAGGTCCCCTGGGATCTCAGCCCCGTCGCCCGCTATTGGGAGCTGGCCGAGGTCGATCCGAACTCGGCGATCGTCGTCAGCTATCAGGATCGAGGTGCGGCGCTCTACGATCGGCATCTCGGCCGCGGCCGGATTCTGACCCTCACCACGTCGCTCTCCGACTCCCCCGATCAGCCCGGCGGAGCCTGGAACCAGTTGCTCACCGGCATCGAGCCCTGGCCGACGCTGATGCTTGTCAACGAAATGATGTTCTACCTGGTAGGGAGCGCCGAAGGACAACTCAACTACGTGGCGGGGCAGACTGCCTCGCTGCCGCTGGCGCCGGGCGAGCATCCGGCGCAGTACGTGCTGCTCACGCCGACCGGCGATCGCTTGCGTCGCACGGCCGGCGGCACCGAAAACGCCATCACCATCACTGCCACCGGATGGCCAGGGCACTACCGGGCCCTGGCCGGCGGCGCCGAGTCGAAGTTCGAGCGCGGGTTCAGCGTGAACCTTGCACCCGAGGCAACCGATCTCACGCGGCTGGCGCCGGCGGACTTGAAGGTCTTGTTCGGCGACGAAGAGTATCGTCTGGCCCGCGACCGCGCCGGTATCGAGCGCGTCGTAACCCACGGCCGCGTCGGCCGCGAACTGTACGGCGTGATCTTCATCCTCGTTTCGCTCACCCTGGCGGGCGAGTACTTGATGTCGAACCGGTTCTATCGCGAGGATTGAAAAGATGAGAAGTCATCCCGAGCCGGGGACGTCAGTCCCCGGAGGAGCCGCTGGTGCGTTGAAGTCAAGCACGGGTCGATCTCCCCGAACCTGAGGTCCGGGGCTCGGGTCGAGGGAACGTAGTCCGCAGAAGTTAATTTCGCCGAACGAGAAACTTGTCAGGGCGAGCCCTGACCTACGAGAACCGATGCGTTTGACTTTCTTACCCGCCGGCGGTTGGATCATCGTGGCCCTCGTGGCCGCGGTGCTCTTGGCTGCGCTCTTCGTCGGGCCGGCGCGGAGCAAGACAACTCCCCGGCAACGGCGCATCCTGGCGGGCATTCGGCTGGGAATCGTCTTCTTGCTGCTGTTCGGGTTATTGCGGCCGACGCTCGTCTACACCAAGTCGCGGAAGCAGTCTTCCACCTTTCTGATCGCCGTCGACCGCTCGCGCAGCATGCGCGTGGCCGACTCGGCCGCCGGGCAGACCCGCTGGCAGACGCTCGTCCGCACGCTCGACGAGTGTCAGCCCTCGCTCCAGAAAATGGCCGGCGATCTGGAGGTCTTGGCCTATGCATTCGACGCCGATGCCGCGCCCGTGGGTCTCGCTGAGGGAAAACTTGCGCTCGCTGGCGAACCCCAGGGAAATCAATCGGCCATCGGCCTCGCGCTCGAACAAATCTTGCGCCGCGAGGCGGGCAAGAGGCTCGCCGGCGTGCTGCTCTTGAGCGATGGCGCCCAGCGCGCCGTCGGGCAGCGCGATACGCCGCCGCAAATCCCGGCCAGGCAGCTCGCCAACCAGGGCTTTCCGCTCCATACCGTCGCTTTTGGCCAGGCCCGCGGTCCGAACGACGCCCGCGATATCGACCTCTCGGATCTGCAGGTGAACGATCCCGTCTTCGTCAAGAACGAGATCGCCGCCTCGGCGCTCGCCCGGGTCGACGGCTTCGTGAACGACAATATCGCGTTCGAGCTGTTGTTCGAGACCCAGCCCGGCAAGATGACAGTCGTCGACGGCACGAGCCTCCGCGCCAAGACGTCGGGCGAGCAGTTGCCCGTCGAGCTGCAATACGTGCCGGAGACTCCGGGCGAGTACAAGCTCACGCTCCGCGCTGCCAGTCCGCCGGGCGAACTCGTCACCACCAACAACGAGCTCAGCACGTTCGTCACGGTTCGCAAGGGGGGCATCAACGTGCTGTACTTGGAGGGGGGGCACCCGGTCGAGGCGAAGTTCCTCCGGCGCTCGCTCGACAGCTCGGCCGACGTGCGCGTCGCGTATCACTGGATCGACGCCGAGGCGCCGGACACCCGGCCGGCGGCGCTGGCCGACGACTTTCGCCCCGGCAAGTTCGACGTCTACATCCTCGGCGACCTCGATGCGGCGGCCTTCGAGCCGGCCGAGCTCGCCGAGCTGGTCAAGAGCGTCAAGGCCGGGGCCGGCCTGATCATGTTGGGGGGCTTTCACAGCTTCGGACCCGGCGGTTACCAGCAGACGCCACTGGCCGAGATCCTGCCGGTGCAGATGGGGGCGCTCGAGCGGCAGAAGTTCGACGAGCCGATCGCCGGCGACTTGCACCTGCCGGGACCGATTCGGCTCGAGCCGACGCCCGCCGGCGAACAATTGCGCCTCATGCTGTTGGCCCCGCCCGACGTCAACCGCCAGACCTGGCGGACGCTGCCGCCGCTCGAAGGGGCGAATCGCTTCCGCGCGCTCTCCCCCTTGGCCAACGTGCTGGCCGTGTCCGCCGACGAATCGAAAGCGCCGTTGCTCGTCGCCCAGACCGTGGGCAACGGGCGCGTGCTCGCCTTCGCCGGCGACTCGACCTGGCGCTGGTACATGCGCGGACACGAAGCCTTGCACAAGCGCTTCTGGCGGCAGATCGTGCTCTGGCTCGCCAAGAAGGACGAGTCGTCCGAGGCCAACGTCTGGATCAAGCTCGCCGCGCGGCGCTATCAACCGGGGCAGCGCGTTGAGTTCACGGCCGGAGCCGACTCGGCCGACGGCGAGCCCCTCGCCGGCGTCGAGTTGCAGGTCACCGTCACCTGCCCCGATGGCGGCCAGCAAGGGGTGCGCACCTCGCCGCAAGGCACGAGCCAGGCCGGCGCGTTCCTCGAGACGGAGCTTCCCGGCGATTACACCGTGGCCGTCGTCGCGCTCAAGCAAGGTCAGCGCCTCGGCGCGGCGCAGGCGCGGTTTCTCGTCTACGAGCAGGACCTTGAGTTGGAAAACCCCGCGGCCGATCCCTCACTGCTGGCGAGCCTCTCGAGCTTGACCGGCGGCCGGGCCCTCACGCCCGAGCAGTTGCCGCGGTTTCTCGACGAGCTGCGCAAGCAGCCGCTGGCGCAGGACATCGAGACCGAGACGAAAGTCACGCCGTGGGACACGTGGCCGTTCATGCTGCTGCTCGTCGGCCTGATGACCGGCGAATGGGCGCTCCGCAAGAAGTGGGGCCTGGTATGACAGGCTGATCCGAGCCGGGGACCTCAGGTCCCCGGAGCCGTCGCGTGTGGAGACGCCGAGCGAAGTTCAACTCCCCGGGCCTGAGGCCCGGGGCTCGGCGCTGGTTTCGGTGCTGGCCTCAGCGCTGTTCGTTCCATTCCGCGCGCGAATACTTCTCGTGCGCCAGGCGGCTTGTGAGTTCGCGCGGCCAGTCGCTCGCCGCTTCGTGGGCGCCGAAGGCCTCGACGACCGCTTGTACCAGCGTGGCGCGCTCGAGCGGCAGGTTCGCAATGAAGTCGGCGTGCGATCGGCCGGCGCGGTAGTCGGGCGCGCGCGGAGGATGTTTCAGATACCGGCTCACCAGCTCGAGTGGAAAGTCGTAGAGCAGCGTGCCGTGGTAGAGCAGCGCGTGCTTCTTGGCGCGGAGGCTGTTGCCCGAGAACTTTTTATCGCCGAGCGTGAGATCGCTCGTGCCGCGCCGCGCGACGTGGGGCAAGCGCCGCGAGAGCGCGGCGGCAATCTCTCCCAGCACGAAATCGTGCGCCGCGTCGATCGCGCGCAGCTGCGGGTGCCGCGCGTGGCTCAGCACCACCGCGTACATCAGACAGCCGGGGCCCGTGACGATGCTCAGTCCACCGCTGGCGCGGCGCAGGACGGGCACGTCGCCGGGGGCCGCGCGGCATGCCGCGCGCTCGACTTCGAGCTCGACCTGCGAGCTGCGGCCGACGACCACCAGCGGGCGGGGCGGCTCCCACAGCCGCACCGTCTCGAGCGGGTGCGCCGCCGCGTCGGCTTCCTCCAGCAGGGCCTCGTCAAGCGCCAGGTTCTCGGCCGGCGTGGGGAGCGTGAGGTCCAGGAATCGCACGAATCAGGATCTCCTGAGACCGGTGCGCAGACCCTCGCCGCGGGGGCACAGCGGGCGGGTTGACGCCCCGGGGGGGGCTTCTACACTAAACGGACGTCTTCGCCCCCGGCTGGGGGCCCGCTCTCCTGGATCTGAACCACGATGTCGCAAATTCCCCCGGCGCGCGATAGCCGCACGGCCGACGACGCGCTGCCGCCGGTCGAGCCCCCCAGCGCGGGCTTCATCCTGCAGTTGTTCGTCGTCCCGGCGGTGATCGTGGTGATCATCGTGCTCGTCTGGTTGATGTTCAACTGGCTCGCGCACATGGGGAGCGATCCTCAAGATTATGTCTCGGCGCTGCGCCGCGGCAATGTCGCCCGCTGGCAGGCGGCCGTGAATCTGGCCAACGCCATGCGTTCCAACGCCAAGCTCAAGCAGGATGCCGCGCTGGCACAGGAGCTGGCGCAACTGCTCGAGAACGAGCTGCAAACTCCCGGCGAACCAAGCGCGAACGACATCCAGACCCAGGCCTATCTCTGCAAGGCCCTGGGCGAGTTCGAGATCCCGGCGGGACTGCCCGCGTTGCTCAAGGCGGCCGATCCCCGGACCGCCGTGCAGGTTCGCCGCGCCGCCCTCGAAGCGATCGCGCTGTTGGCCGCCAATGCCGGCCGCGAACAGACCGTGTCGGATCCGCAGCTCCTGCCCGCGCTGTTGACCGCGGCGGCGGACGAAGAGTCCGGGATCCGCGAGGCGGCCGCCTACACGCTCGGCGTCGTCGGCGGTCCCGAAGCGACCTCGCGCTTGCACGCCTTGGTGAACGACGCCGTGCCGAACGTTCGCTACAACGCGGCCACCGGGCTCGCGCGCCGCGGCGACCCGGCCGCCATCCCCGTGCTGGTCGAGATGCTCGACCCCGACGAGAAGGCGGGCATCGCCACCGAGACCGACGCCGACTCTCAGGAGTTCAAGCGGCAATCCATCTTGACGAACGCCCTGCGAGCGACGACGCAGTTGGCGACGGCGAATCCCACGGCCGATCTCCAGCCGCTCGCGACGGCCGTCGAGAAGCTGGTGAATTCTTCCGCGCCCGAGAAGATCCGTATCGCCGCCCGGGATGAAGTTCTGGCGGGTCTCAAGCGCCGCGGGCAGCAGCCCTAGGCTCTGCGCTCTCTCGCGCCCGCTGCGTCGCGCACCCGAGCCGGGACCTCTGGTCCCCGGAGCCGGAGCGCGCGAGGCAGCGTCGAACGCATTTCCAGTCCCCGCGTCTGCAGCCCGCGCGTCGGGAATCGGCCCGAGTCGGCGGCTGTAATTTGTAGCGATTGCGCAGGTCTGGTTATACCGGTTAAACGAATCGATTGTGCGGCGCGTGCTAGCGTCACACAGCGCGATTGTCCTGCGGCAGACGCGCGGGGAAACTTCAAGGTTTCTGGCACGACGCAAGACTCAGCGCGGATGCCAGTTAGGATGAGCGCCCGCGCGCTTGTTAAACTTTTCTGTTTGCAGATCCGCAAATAGTCCGCCAGACTTCGACGAAGCGGTTTTTCCGTGTGTTTGCGCGCGGTTTCCTGCTCGCTGCAGGCAGCGAGATTTGGTCGAGACCCAGCCGCAATTCACGCGACCCGCGGGAAGCTCGATTGGCGACTGATGCAAGAAGGATCCAGGGGATGAAGTCTCTTATCGCTGCGGCTGTGGCCGCTCAACTCGTGTCGTGCGGATCGCTGGCGCTGGCTCAGACCGTGCTGGGCGAGTCCTGCGTCGTCTATCGCCCCGTCTACGAAACCGTCTACGAAGACCGGCAGGTCACCGCGTACCGCATCGAAACCGAAACTGTCTACGAGGAGCGCCCCGTCGTCTCCTATCGCCCCGTCTGGGAGACCGAGATGCGCGAGCGGCGCTTCACGGTCGCTAAGCCCATCACCGAGACGAGCCAGCGCGAAGAGCGCTACAAAGTGCTCAAGCCGGTTTGGGAAACGCAAATGCGCGACACCAGCTACAACGTCGTGCGCAACGTGTTTGAAACGGCGGAGCGCGAAGAGCGCTACATGGTTTCGCGCCCCGTCTTCGAGACGGCCGAACGCGAAGAGGCTTACACCGTGATGCGCCAGGTGCAGGAAGTCGTGGAGCGCGACGAGCAATACACCGCGCTCGAGCCCGTCACCACGATGCGCACCACCTACGTCGACCAGGGAACCTACGAAGACGTCGTCTATCGCCAGCCGGGCCAGGTCTGCAACAAGCTCACCTGGCAGCCGCGCGGCTGCTCGTTCGATCCCTCGACGGGCATGACGTACTACCGCGGCGGCGGACTGGCCTGGACTCCCGTTCAAGCGCCGGACGTCGTCAGCGTGCAGCGCGTCTACCGGCCCAATGTGGTCGCGCAGCAGACCCCCGAGACCACCTACGTGCAGCGGGTGATGACTCGCCGCGTTCCGGTCACGGTCAATCGGATGGTGCCCGAGCAGGTCGTGCGGAAGGTTCCGTACCAGGTCTGCCGGATGGTGCAGGAAGAACAAGTCCGCCGCGTTCCCTACACGGTCTGCCGTCAGGTGGTCGAACGCGTCGAGCAGCAGACGCCGGTGCAGGTCTGCCGCACGGTGGAGGAAGAAGTCGTCCGCCAGGTGCCGGTGACAACCTACCGGATGGCTTACGAGGAGCGCGTCGAGCAGTTCCCGGTGCGCGTCTGCAAGCAAGTCGCCGTGCAGGAGACGCTGCGGATTCCGCGCGTCGTCGAGAAGCGGGTGCCGGTGGTCTACACCTACCGGGTTCCGCACACGACCCTGCGTTATGCCCCGGTCGCGCCGTCTTGCGGCGGCTGCGGCAGCTCGGCGGCGACGATCGTCGAACCGGCGCCGGCCGCCCAATTGATCCCCGCCCCGACCTACGCTCCGACGTATGCCGCTCCGCCGGCCACCACGGGCGCGCAGCAATCGAATCGTGCCACGACTCCTCCGGCTGCCAGTGGCTCCAATGGCGCGAATGGCGCCGCGGCCGGCGCGAAGTCGGAGAAGCCCGCCACGACCGGCGCAGAGACCGAGCGGCCGCGCATCGAGCCGGGCGACTCGGTCCGCCCCGAGCCGGAACCGGTCGATGACCAAACCACGCCGGCCGACGCGGCCCCAATCGAGCCGGAGCCCGATCCGGTGTCGACCGACGCGCCGGGGACGTCGGTGACGCGCTAAACACGTTCGCCGCTGGCGGCCGATCGCCGTGGCCGTTGAGAATCTCGAGATTCGTCGGCAATCCGCCCCGCTACCCGCGGGGCGGTTGCATTGACGGGGTTTGACACTCGGCCTCCACTCCGGCAGATTACGGTCCGCAGGCCCGCGTGCCTGAGGAGTTCGGATTTGCCCTTCTTGCTGAGTCCGCGCCGATGGCCGAGCCAGCCCCGCTGCGAGAAACGTTGCCCGCCGAGCGCGAGCCGATTGCCGGGCGGCGCGTGGGCTTTCTCGGCAAGCTGGTCAGCATGCCCCGGCGCGAGGCGCAGGATCTGATCCGCCAGCGCGGCGGCATTCCCCTCGAGCGGCTCGATCCGCAGATGGACCTGCTGGTGATCGGCGACCACGGCCTCCCGTTCGATCCGCGCACCGGCCTCGAGCAGCTCGACGCGGCGTTGCACGAAGCGATCGACCGCGGGGCGATCGAAGTCGTCGACGAGACGCAGCTCTGGGAGCGCCTCGGGCTGGTCGAAGAGCATCGCGACGTCCATCGGCTCTACACGCCCACCCTGTTGGCCAAACTGCTCGACGTGCCGGTGGCTGTCATTCGGCGCTGGCATCGACGGGGCTTGATCGTCCCGGCCCGGCAGGTGCGCAAGCTGCCGTATTTCGACTTCCAGGAAGTGGCTACCGCCCGCCGCCTGGCCGAGCTGCTGACGGCGGGCGTGTCGGCGCAGGCGATCGAGCGCAAGCTCGCCGCGCTCGCCCGGCACCTGCCAGGCATCGAGCGGCCGCTGGCGCAGTTGTCGGTGATCGTCCAGGGGAGCCAGCTCTTGCTCCGGCAAGGGGATGGCCTGATCGAGCCGGGGGGACAGCTCCGCTTCGACTTCGACGCCGCGCGTTGGAATCCCGCCGAGTCGCGCGACCCCCCGGAGACGCCCGGCGACTCGCAACGGCCTGACGCCGCGACCGTCCCGGCCAACCCGCTCGACCGCCAGTTGGCCGAGCTCGAATCTGAATCGCCGCTGGGGCGGACCCTCACCGCGCACGAGCTGTTGCAACTGGCCGAAGAGCTCGAAGACCTCGACGACCTCGAGCGTGCGGCCGAAACCTACCGCGCCAGTCTCGCCGCCGGGGGGCCGCATGCCGAAACGTGCT
>JAEUIK010000501.1 GCA_016793185.1 Planctomycetaceae bacterium
GCCGGATCGGAATAGCCAGCCGCGGATGCTTGCTCGTGAACGAAATCGTACAAGGATCGCTCCAGCGGCACTGCCAGCACGTTGGGAGATTCAGATGCCATGGCTCAATTGTATTATCAGTCGCCAGTGCGAGGCAACGAAGATCGTCTGGCAAGGAAGCGGGCCAGGCTCTCCGGCCGTGAGGGATCGCGCTATCGCGGGGAAGGCCACAGGAGTCGACACCCCGCGATGATCGCCCATTCGCGGCGCGGGCTCCGGGGACCTGAGGTCCCCGGCTCGGAAAGGTGCGAAACGTCGCGGAGCGCGCTTCACTCCGGCAGCTTGAAACCCGCGCGCCAGAGTTGGCTCGAGTGAGCTTCCGAGCGGGTCGTCGTCCACATCAGCGACTTGCCGTCGGGTGAGAAGACCGGCAGCACGTCGGCCCCGGGGTGATCGGTGATGCGCGTGATCGGGCCCGGCTCGATCTTGCCATCCTTCGTCCCGTACTTCATCAGCCAGAGGTCGTAATTGGGGCGGGCCTTTGGATCCGAGTGGTCGGCGCCGGTCCAGATGATGTACGGCTCGGTCGGATGCCAATAGGGGGCCCAGTTGACTCCTTCGTTGTCGGTCAACGCCCGCTCGTTCTGGCCGTCGATGCCGATCACATAAATCTGCAAGTAGCCTTCCTTCTTGCGATCGCTGCGGAAGATGACCCACTTGCCGTCGGGCGAGATGAACGGCCCGCCGTCGTAACCCGGCGAGTTGGTCAGTTGCCGGACATTCGTGCCGTCGGAGTTCATCACGTACAGGTCTGGGTCGCCGTCGCGGTCGCTGCAGAAGGCGATCAACTTGCCGTCGGGCGAGTACGCGCCTTCGGCGTCGTATCCGGGGGCATCGGTCAGTTGATGCAGGTTCTTGCCGTCGAGGTCGGCCTGAAAAATGTCGGTATACGGATCGAAGATCCACTCGTAGCGCCGCCGCTTGCCAGTGCGGGCGTCCTCTTCTTCCTGCGCCTTGGCCGCGGCCTCGGTGGCCGAGAGCTTGGGATCCAGATGGCTCGAGGCATAGAGGATGTGCTTGCCGTCGGGCGAGAAGTAGCTGCAGGTCGTCCGGCCGCGGCCCGTGCTCACCAGGCGCGGCTCGCCGCCCGCTGACGGTTGCGTGTAAATCTGATAAAAGAGGTAATCCTTGGGAACTGCCTGAAAGATGATCGACGAAGCGTCGGGCGAGAAGTACCCCTCGCCGGCTTTGACGAAACCGTGCGTCACCTGCTCGGGATGGCTCAAGTACTTGCTTTCGATCGATTCCTGCTCGGCGGCGCCGGCACGCGTTGCGACGAGCAGTGCGATCGAGGCGACGCTGAAGAGTTGATTGCGAATCATCCGGTGCACGTCAATGACTCCACAGAAGGGAATTGAATCCTCGCGATTCATTATAGGCGCACGATCGCCGTCGGGAGCAACCTTATGAAAATCTACACCCGCACCGGCGACGAAGGCGAAACGGGCCTGTACGGCGGCCCCCGCGTCCGCAAGGACGATCCCCGAATCGAAGCGTACGGAACCGTGGACGAGCTGAACGCTCTGCTGGGGGTCGCCCGGGCCGAAACTCTGCCGGCCGAGGTCGACGAGCTGCTGGCGCGGCTGCAGAACGAGTTGTTCGACCTGGGGGGCGAGCTGGCCAGCCCCGATCCCGATGCGCGGCAGACGCGCTTCGTCACCGCCGAGCGAATCGCAGCCCTGGAATCGAGCATCGACCACTTCGAGGCAGGGCTCGCCCCGCCCAAGCAGTTCATCCTGCCGGGGGGCGTGCGCGGGGCCGCGCTGGTGCATCAGGCGCGCACCGTCTGCCGCCGGGCCGAACGGCGGCTGATCACCCTCGCCCGCGATCCCCAGGCAGCTGTCTCGCTGCTGGCGGTGGTTTATCTCAACCGGCTGAGCGATCTGCTGTTCGTGGTCGCCCGCTCGATCAACGCCGAAGCGGGGCAGGGGGACGTTCCCTGGGTGAAGCAGAAGTGACCGCGGCTCCGCGCGGGCCTTTTTCACCCGCGTGGGCCAAGTCCGCTTTACCAACCCGCCGGGCATCGCTAAGTTTTTGTTCTGAATCGCTTTGTCGGCGGGCGCACGTCGCGCGGGGTGGCGTGTCCGCGGATCGACAAGCTCGAGTGGGGCCCTTCGAGGGGGGATTAAGTCATGCGCGGCATGCTACGCGGTGCAGCCTTCGGGCTGATGGGATTTGTGGTCGCGGGTTGCCTGCTCGGAATGGCCGCGCCCGCCAGCGCTCAGGAGCGGGCCCAGGAAGTCGAAGAAGGCGTCGTCGCCGTCGACGGGGACTCGGCCAGCGGCGACTTCGCCCCTCCCACCATCGATACCGGCGACCATGCCTGGATGCTCATCTCAACGGCGCTCGTGCTCCTGATGACGGCGCCCGGCCTGGCGATGTTCTATTCAGGCCTCGTGCGCAAGAAGAACGTGCTGGGGGTGATGATGCAATGCCTGTCGATGATGGCCATCATGACCGTCATCTGGGCCCTCTATGGCTATTCGCTCTCCTTCGGCGGATCGCCCGGCGAAGAATCGTACAGCCCTTGGATCGGCAACTTCGATTACGTCTTCATGGGCGCCCACCAAGGGCAGGGAAAAGAAGCGCTGGGCGTGCAGCCCTATTGGAACGAAAGCCGCCGCGAAGTGATCTACCCGGTCGAGGGAACGATCCCCCGGCTGACGCACATGCTCTTTCAGGGCATGTTCTTCATCATCACGCCGGCGCTCATCTGCGGAGCTTTTGCCGAGCGCATGAAGTACAGCACGATGGTCGTCTTCTCGATCCTCTGGGGGACGCTCGTCTATTGCCCGTTGTGCCACTGGGTTTGGGACTATGGGATGCTCAGCTTCGACAACGAAGAAGCCTGGTTCAAATCGCTCGACTTTGCGGGGGGAACCGTGGTGCATATCAGCTCCGGCGTGTCGGCATTGGTCTGCGCCCTGGTGCTGGGCCGGCGTCTCGGCTTCGGCCACGATCCGATGCCGCCGCATAATCTGACCTACACGACTCTGGGTGCGGCGCTGTTGTGGGTGGGCTGGTTCGGCTTCAACGCCGGCAGCGCGCTCAACGCCGGCGCCTTGGCCGCCACCGCCTTCACCGCGACGCACTTTGCCGCCGCCGCCGGCGGCATCGGCTGGGCCGCCGCCGAATGGGTCCTCCGCGGCAAGCCAACCGTGCTCGGCACCTGCTCGGGCGCCGTCGCCGGGCTGGTATGCATCACGCCCGCCTCGGGCTACGTGCAACCTATGTCGGCGCTCGTCATGGGCCTGCTGGCGGGCCTGGTCTGCTTTTTTGCCTGCACGACGTTGAAGTCGAAGTTCCGTTACGACGACTCGCTCGACGCCTTTGGCGTGCATGGCGTGGGGGGAACCTTGGGAGCGCTGCTCACGGGCTTGTTCGCCACCCGCGCCATCAAGGGGGGCGAGACCCAACTCGGACTGCTCGAGCATGGCGACTTGCTGACCGGCCAGTTGGGAGCCACGGCCGTGACGTGGGCGTATGCCGCCGTGGCCACGTTCGTGCTGTTGAAGATCCTCGACGTCACCATGGGCTTGCGCGTCACGCAACAGCAGGAAATCCAGGGGCTGGATCTCAGCCAGCACGGCGAAGAGGGATACATTTTCATCTGATTCGCAGTCGGGCGGGAGCCGATTTGCTCTCTGCCCGGCGGCGTCCAATAATTCCACAAACCGCCTGACGGCTCCAATCGGCCGCGAGCTCCGCGCGTCCCGCGCCGGCGGGCGACTCGGGGGGGCCTTCCAAGGAGAAGTTCGATGAAGAAAGTCGAAGCGATCATCCGCCACTTCAAGCTCGAGGACGTCAAGAATGCGCTCAGCGAGCAGGGCATTCTGGGGATGACGATCACGGAAGTACGTGGCTTCGGCCGGCAGAAGGGGCACACCGAGATGTATCGCGGAACCGAGTATGCCGTCGATTTCGTCCCCAAGGTCAAAATCGAGGTGGCCGTGACCGACGCGCTGCTGAAGGGGGTGCTCGACACCATCATGCGGACCGCCCAAACCGGTCAGATCGGCGACGGTAAGATCTTCGTCACCGACCTGGCCGAGACGATCCGGATCCGCACCGGCGAGAACGGCGAGGACGCCCTGAAATAGTCACCGCCGCGCCGGTCTCCGGAACCGGCCGGCACGACCTGAGCCGTGCAGATTGCGGGCGCCTGAGTTGGGAGCTTTATGTCGTCGGGTGTCCGGTTACGACCGAGCGTGTTGGCTGCCAAGGCCCGCCTCGCCGAGGGTCGCGCAAAACTCGAGCAACGTCACCTGTCGGGCACGCCCGGCATCCAGGTCTCGAACGCGCTCACCGATCTCGTCGATACGATCGTGCTCGAACTGTTCGAGTCGGCGCTGGATGACCTGGGCTATACCGACTCCGACGGCCTGCGTTCGCAATTGGCGCTCGTGCCGCATGGAGGCTATGGCCGCCGCGACCTCGCTCCGTACTCCGACGTCGACCTCATGCTCTTGCATGCGCCGGCCGTGACGAAGCAGGTGCTCCCCCTGGCCGAGCGGATGCTGCGCGACGTCTACGACGTGGGCCTCGTGCTGGGGCACAGCGTTCGCACCCCGGCGCAAGCCTGCCAGCTCGCGGCCCAGGACGCCACGATCTGCACGTCGCTGATCGAAGCGCGCTTTCTGGCCGGCAGCGTCAGCCTCTACTCGAAATTCGCCAACCGCTATCAACACACGGTGCGCCGCCACTGGCGGAAGATGCTGGGAGCGATCGAAAAAGCGCGCCGCGACGAACGTTCGCAGTATGGCGAAACGGTCTACCTGCTCGAGCCCAACATCAAGCGCTCCCGCGGCGGCCTCCGCGACCTGCACTGGCTGCGCTGGGTCGGTTTTGCCCGCTACGGCGTGGCCGAACCCGACGGCCTGCAGCTCTTGGGGGAGCTCTCGGCCAGCGATCACCGCGCGTTGCGGCGGGGAAGCGATTTCCTGCTCAGGCTGCGGCACGAGCTGCACTTCCGTTCCGGTAAGGCTTACGACGTGCTCGATCGCGCCGAGCAGATGCGCGTGGCCGAAGCCTTCGGCTACCAGGGAACCGAGGCGCTGCTCCCGGTCGAACAGTTCATGCGCGAGTACTTCCGGCACACGACGGCGATCAACAGCGTGGTCACAAACTTCGTGGCCAGCGCTCAGCCCGGCCGGCGCCTGGCCGCGCTGATTGCGCCGCTGCTCAGCCACCAGGTCGAGGGCGATTACCTCGTCGGCCCGTCGCAGATCGCCGCCACGCGGCGGGGTCGGGCGAAGCTCAAAGGCAATCTGGCCGAGATGCTCCGGCTG
>JAEUIK010000521.1 GCA_016793185.1 Planctomycetaceae bacterium
CTATCAAGAGTTGCTCGCGGCCTTGCTCCTGGCGGGCGTGCGGAACGTACAGCCGCGCCCCTCGGTCGGATTCAAGTTCCACGCGGTGCTCGTGGTCAATTCGGCGCACTTGGCGAGCCTGGCGTCCCCCCCCGAGCATCGCTGGCTGCCGATCTTTTGGGCGCTCGACGAGTTCAAGAGTGCGCAAGCGGCCGACGCGCGCGAAGGGGACTGGTCGATGGCGGCCGTCGAAGAGTCGAAGGTCCCGACCGCGTCCGCCGCCCGGCAGGCATTCATCGACGCCATGGAGAGCTGGGACCCGGCGGCCGTCGACGTGGCGGTGGCGGGCTTGGCCCGCACGGCTGGCGCCAATGAAGTCTATGAACTCTTTTACCGGTATGGAGCCCGCGACTTCCGCGACATCGGCCACAAGGCCATCTTCGTGGCCAACAGCCAGCGCACGCTGAACTGCATCGGCTGGCAGCACGCCGAGCCGGTGCTGCGCTCGCTGGCCTACGCGCTGGTCCGTTACGACGATACGCTGCCAGCCGGCGCCGACTTGCTGCCGGATCGCCCCTGGAAGCGCAATCTCGAGCTTGCCCAGAAAATACCGACCGAATGGCTGGGGGGCCGACCCGACGACGGCGCGACGCGCGATCTCCTCTCCACGCTGCACACCGGCAGCGACGAGGATGCCTGCCGGCAGGTCGTCGAGCTCCTCCAGCGCGGAGTCGCCACGCGCTCAATCTGGGATGCGCTATTCGTCGGATCGAGCGAACTGCTCGTGCGGCAGCGACGAGACGCGCCGGATGCTGCTCTTGCAGAACGCCTCGTTCATCCCGCTATTCCGCCAGGCGATGCAAGGCCGCGGCCGAGTGCAGGATGTGCGCCTCGATCAGCTCGAGCCGCAAGCCCCGGCCGCGTCGGGAGGCGAAGCCGTGCAGGAGATCTTTGCCGACGTGGGGCAGGACCGAATGCTGGCCGCCCGCAAGTCGCTGGCGTATCTCCAGCAGCACCCCGAGCCGACGCAGTTTATCGACGCCGCCCGGTTGCTGATTTTCCTCAAAGGGACGAACTCGCACGACTACAAGTTCAGCTCGGCCGTGCTCGAAGATTATCACCAGCTCTCGCCCGGCTGGCGCGACCGGTTCCTGGCGGCGAGCGTGTTTCAGCTGCGCGGCTCGACGCTCAAGGATAACGACCTGGTCGCGCGCACCCGCGCGGCGTTGGGAACTGCCTGACGCGGCGGCTGCCCCGATCTATTCCGCGCCCGGCTGATAGCTGCGCTCGGTGTTGGCCAGGACGTCGTCCCAGTCGAACCAGGCCGGCTTCAACTTCTGCTCTGAGTAGAGCCGCGCCTGGTCGAAATAGTGCGGCGACTGCGGATCGCCGCTCGTGCCGAATTGCAGGAGCGTGCCGGCCTTGACCTTCGGCCCAAACTCATAGACACCAATGAACGATCCCCCCGTCGTGCCATAGCGCAGCCTGCGGGCGTCGGTCGTTGGGGTGTAGTAGACCGTGAAGGCCACGCCCAACGGGCCGGGCACCCCGAGACAGGGGAGGCTCTCGGCCGCGTCTGAAAAGGGGGCCATGAGCGCGTTGGCCACGTTGGGCTGGCGCTGCAGACGGTGGATCTTTCCCCACGGAACGCGCCAGTCGCCGAACTCCTGCTGCAGCTTCTCGGCCGCCGCGACCAGCGCCGCGAATTTCGTCAGCGGGTCGTCGCGGTAGCGCTCGCGGAGCTGCTCGACCGGGTATCCACGCCCGTAAAGCTCTTCGTACCACTGCGCGCAGAGCGTGGCCTGCGTCGAATCGGCCCCGCCGCGACAATCCCAGTTTTGCAAATGCGCAAAATATGGGAGAACTTTCTCGGCCAGCTCCGGTTGCCGGCGCTGCAGTTCAGGCACGAGCTGCGCCAACCGGGGGATCTCAGCGAGCGGCCAGTACAGCGTCGTATCGAAGCACAGCCGCTGCCAATCGTCGAAGGTCACGCCGCGCGCCTGCCGCAACAGCAGCCGCGACACCTTGGCGCGGCGCTTGTCGTCGTATTTCTCCTCGACCATGTACGGGGGGAAGTCCTGCAGGAACGGACTCCCGTCGTCCGTCGTCGTGAAGGGAGTCGAGTTGCAGTTCTGGACGTATCCATCCGCGGGATTCACCACTTGAGGCAGATCCTCCAGGTCATGGATGCCGCGCCACTCGGTCGCGGGCAGCGAACCATCGACGGGTTGCTGCCAATCAAAGGTCGCGTCGCGCTCGGGAATCGCGCCGTTGTAGATGTAGGCGATGTTGCCCGCGTTGTCGGCATAGATGGTGTTGAACATCTGCAGGTCGAGCGAGCGCATCGCGGCCAGCCACTCGGCGAAGTTCTGCGCCTTAGTCATCCGCAGGGCCTGCCGCATCCGGCTCCCGTCGAAGAGCTTGGCAATCCGCACTGCCAGGGCATGCTGCGTATCCTCCTGGGCGACGATGGGTCCATAGTGCGACTTGCGAAACGGGTACCTGCGCGAATCCAGTCTGTTCCCCGACTTCACGAGGATCGTTTCCTCCCAGCGCACGCAGGCGCGGTACCCGTCGCCGTAGCGATAATCGAGTGGCCGGCTTGGGTTATCGAACGTCAATCGATAGACGTCCGCAGTGTCCGGCTCGTTGACGGTGTGCCCCCAGCCGAGGTGTTCGTTGTGCCCCATCGTCGGGAAGGGCCCGCCGAAGAACGTCGATCCCGAGAAGTTCCACCCCTCGCCGCTGCGGACATGGACTTCCCAGAACTGTCCCGAGCCGAACCAGGGTTGGTGCGGATTGACGAAGAGCATCGTCGTCTTGTCGCGGGTCCGGCTGGGGCCGATCGCCCAGGCGTTCGAACCGGTGGCGGCCTCGAGCTCGGCGGCGAGCGGCTCGGGCCGGGGACGCGGCGCGTGCGCCTTGCCGTAGAGGCGGTCCAGCATTACGTGCCGTTCGTAGGCCAGCACGTACCACGGCTCCCAGCGCGTGAGGAGCCGCGGCTTGACCTGCGGATGATGCTCGAGGAAGGCGTTGATTCCACCGGCGTAGGCTTCGCCAATGCCGCGTAAGTGCGGGTCGAGCCGGGGGAAGTCTTCCTCGGCGCGCCGGGCGATCTCGAAGGCGCGATTCGTCAGATCCGAGCTCAGTCCCGCCTCGCCGATCATTTCGGCATAGCGTCCCAGCGCTTGCACGTAGGTCTCTTCGATCTGCCAGAAGTAGTCTTCGGCCTGAGCGTAGGCGAGCGCGAAAACCACGTCGGCGTCCGTTGCGCCGTCGATATGCGCAACGCCCCAGCGGTCGCGATGAATCGTCGCACGCGCGGCCGAGGAATCGCCCGCGCTAACCGCGGCACGCGGCAGGTGGCAGACTGGCGCGAGACAGCCTCCCAGGGTGGCCGCTATGAGCCAGCAGAATCGTCGGAATCGGAGCCTGTGCATGCCTTGCCTCCCCCGCGATGAGCCGTGGTCGAGTGCTACGCATCCTTGGGACGAGCGCGATTGTACGGCGCGGCGGGGTGCCACGCGAACCATCCCTGCCGCTCGGAGCGCGGAGTGGCCCGCCGGGGCATGTTTCTCGACGAATTCTTGCCAGGGAGCTATGCTCCAGTGGGAGAATTGATGCAATCGGCTGCAGGATGTCCCGCCTGGCGAGCTGTCCCTTCAGGGGGGATCTTTTGGACGACGCCGCCACCAAGACACTGTGTCAGTTTGCCGACCAACTTCCGCGCCTGCTGCTCGGACAATTGGCGCCGGTCGAAGCCGAGCAGCTACGCGCGCACGCGCGCAACTGTGCCAGTTGCCAGGCGGCCCTGGCCGCCATCGAAGCCAATCTGTCGGGCACGACCCGGGGCGTCGGTCCGCAACATGCGGCCGGCGGGGTGACGCACACCGATCTCCGGCGCGAGATGGTCACCCAGGAAATGCCGAAGCTGCCGGAGTCCTCAGAACCTCCCGGCGAGACCGTTCTCTTCGATCCGGCCCAGCATGCCGCAACCGCGCCGCGAGCCCACTCGTCGGCGAGCGATTCCCCACGTCTCTCCGACGTCTATCTGGTCAGCGATTTTGCCAGCGACCGTAGCACGGCCCCGCTGTTCGAGTTCCTGGGGCCTCCCAGTGCGCCTGGCGACCTCGGTCGTCTGGGCGACTACCGCGTGCTCCGCGTGCTCGGCGAAGGAGGCATGGGTCTGGTCTTCGAGGCGGAGGACAGCCACTTGCAGCGCCGGGTTGCCCTGAAGGTGCTCCGTCCCGAGCTTGCGGCCAATGCGATGTTGCGGGACCGCTTTATTCAGGAAGCGCGGAGCGCCGCCTCGATCCCGCACGACCACATCATTACCATTTTTCAGGTGGGCCAGCACAACAACATTCCCTACCTGGCGATGGAGTTCTTGCACGGCGAAACGCTGGACGACCGCCTAAAGCGCGAGGGACGCCTCTCGATCGCCGAGACCGTTCGCCTCGGCCGGCAGGCGGCGCTGGGATTGGCCGCGGCGCATACGCGCGGGCTGATTCATCGCGATATCAAGCCGGCGAACTTGTGGCTCGAATCGTCCCCTGAAGGAGGACCGAGCCGCGTCAAGATTCTTGACTTCGGCCTCGCCCGCGCGGCGGGCAGTTCGGCCCAGTTGACCTCGACCGGCCTGATCGTCGGTACGCCAACGTATATGTCCCCCGAACAGGCGCGCGGATTGACGCTCGACCCGCGGACCGACTTGTTCAGCCTGGGCACCGTGCTCTACCGAACGATTTCGGGGCAATTGCCCTTCGCGGGATCCGATGCGCTGGCAGTCCTGACATCGCTGGCCATCCAAGAGGCACCGCCGCTGGAAGAACTGGTGCCGGAGATCCCTCAGGGGCTGGCCAAGCTGATACACCGCTTGCTGGCCAAGGATCGCGAGTTGCGGCCAGCGACGGCCGCCCAGGTTGCCGACCTGCTCGGCCGGCTGGAGCAGGGAGACGAGATCGTATCGGGACACTTTCAGTCCGCTTCCAGGCCGGCTCCGAGCACTGGCCGGCGACTGTTGGAACGACGCTGGTTGGTGGGAAGCGCGGCCGCCGCTCTGGTTGGCGGAGGGATTTGGGCCGGCCAGCGACTCGCCCGCCGTCAGAGTGAGACCGCGCGACAGCATTCATACACGCCCGCGGCGCCGTTCGGCGCCGAGCCGATCAAGATCGGCGTCCTCCAGTCTCTGTCGGGCACGATCGCGCTGGGGGGCTCGGCCGTGGTCGATGCCACGCTGCTGGCCGTCGACGAGCTCAACCACGGCGGGGGACTGCTGGGGCGGCAGATTGAACCCGTGGTCGTCGATGGCCAGACCGACGACCGGCGCTTTGCGGCGCTGGCCGAGCGCTTAATTGCCGACGACCACGTGGCGACGATCTTCGGTTGCTGGACTTCGGCTTCGCGCAAGTCGGTGGTGCCGGTGGTCGAGAGGCACAAACATCTCCTCGTCTACCCCCTGCAGTATGAAGGCCTCGAACAGTCGCCTCACGTGGTTTACACGGGCGCGGCACCCAACCAGCAGATCCTGCCCGCCCTGCTGTACGTGACAGGAATTCTCCGCAAGCGCCGCGTGTTTCTGGTCGGGTCGGACTATGTCTTTCCCCGGGCGGCCAACGCGATCATCCGCGACGCCCTGGCCGTGGAGCCCGACGTGAAGATCGTCGGCGAAGCGTACCAGCCGTTGGGGTCGTCCGAGCTGCTCGACGTGGTGACGGAGATTCGCGCCTGTCAGCCGGATGTCATCCTGAACACGATCAATGGCGATACCAACGCCGAGTTTTTTCGCGAGCTGCGCGCGGCGGGGATTCGCTCCGAGCAGGTGCCGACGATCTCGTTCAGCATCGGCGAGAACGAGCTGCGGGGAGCGAATCTCCGCGACCTGGTAGGGGATTACTCGGCCTGGAACTACTTTCAATCGGTCGACCGGCCGCAGAATGCCCAGTTCATTGCGGCGTTTCGCCGGAAATACGGTCCGCAGCGCCTGGTGTGCGACCCGATGGAGAGCGGCTATCTCGGCGTTAAACTCTGGGCCCAAGGCGTCACGCAGGCCAACTCGCTCGAGCCAGTCGCGATTCGTCGGGCGATGCTCGATCAACGGCTTGAAGCGCCCGAAGGCAAGGTGCGCATCGACGCCGAGACGGGCCATACTTGGAAGGTCGTGCGGCTCGGCAAGATCACGCCCGAGGGGGAGTTCGACATTGTCTGGAGCTCCGAGGCCCCGGTGCGGCCCGAGCCGTTCCCCTCGACGCGGAGTCGCGGCGCATGGGAGGCGTTTCTCACGGAGTTGTATCGCGGATGGGGAAATCGCTGGGAAGCGCCGGCCTGAGGCCCGCTTTCAGTGCGAGTCGCTGTGCGCAATGTCAGGAGGACGACGTGTGAAACTTGCCGACTTTCCGCGACTGGAAATCGCCCATCGCCCCACCCCGCTCGAGCCGCTGCGCCGCCTGTCCGCGCACCTGGGAGGGCCCGAGATTCTCGTCAAGCGCGACGACTGCACAGGGCTGGCCGGCGGCGGGAACAAGGCGCGCAAGCTCGAATACTTGTTGGCCGACGCCCAGGCCGTGGGGGCGACGACGATCATCACTTCCGGCGGCGTCCAATCGAATCATGCGCGGCAGACGGCCGCGGCGGCGGCGCGCCTCGGGCTTCGCTGCGAGCTGGTCCTTCCGGAAATCGTCGCCATTTCGGGCGACAGCTACGCGGCGAACGGCAATGTGCTGCTCGATCGACTGCTGGGGGCCCGGCTGCATATCGTCGCAGATAGCGCCGCGGCTCGGCAGAAGATCTCCGAAATCGCCGCGGGCGTCGCCGCGGCTGGCGGCCTTCCCTATGTGATTCCCGTCGGCGGCTCAAATGCGCTTGGCGCGTTGGGATACGTGGCGGCGGTCGGCGAACTGTTCGAACAGCTGGCCGCGGGCCAAGCAGCGGTCGATGCCATCATCGTCGTCAACGGCAGCGGCGGAACCCACGCGGGAATCGTCGCGGGCCTGATCGCTCACGGAAGTTCGATCCCCGTCTACGGCATTTCCGTCGCGCACGCCGCCGCGGTGCAAACGGCCACGACGGTGCGGCTGGTTCGAGAGTCCGCCGAGTTGCTGGGTATCGCTTGTGCCGAGTTGGAGAATCGCGTCGTCGTCCTCGACCAGTTTATCGGACCCGGCTACGGGCTGCCGACACCGGAAATGCGCGCGGCGCTCGCCCTCGTCGCGCGGATCGAGGGCCTGCTGCTCGATCCGGTCTACACGGGCAAAGGGATGGCGGGCCTGATCGAACTCGTTCAACGGCGCGAGTTTCGGGCCGGTCAGCGCGTCCTCTTCTGGCACACGGGAGGCACGCCAGGGCTGTTCGCCTATGAGCCGCAGTTGACGCCAACTATTCCCCCCCTGAGCTAGGATCGCAGCGCATGAGCGAGAGCTGGTCGAACTGGGCGGGCTCGGTCCATTGCCTTCCGGGGGAGGTGGCACGCCCGACCTGCGAAGCCGAGATTCAGGAATTGATTGCGCGCTGCCGGTCCACGGGGCAACGGATTCGCGTCGTCGGCAGCGGACACTCTTTCACCCCCCTGTGCGCGACCGACGAGGTGCTCGTCTCGCTCGATCAATGGTGCGGAATCGAGAAAGTGAACCGCGCTCGCGGCGAGGCCACGATCCGCGCCGGGTCGAAGATCCACGACATCGGCGATCCCCTCTGGGAGGAGGGCTTAAGCCTGGCCAATCAGGGAGACGTCGACGTGCAGGCCCTGGCGGGCGCGATCTCGACCGGCACGCACGGCACTGG
>JAEUIK010000574.1 GCA_016793185.1 Planctomycetaceae bacterium
GGCTGCATCACCGAATTGCGCACGTCGATGATCGCCGACGAGCCGTCGGCTGAAATCTGCGGGGTCACCTGCAGCACCACGCCTCCTTGCACCGTGGCGATGACGGGCTGGTAGCCCGCCTCGTTGCCCCCCACGACGGGAATGGCACTGAGGACTTGCGACCGGGCCCTGCCCGAAACCAGGTGTACGGTCTGCCCATCGAAGCAACTGATCTGCCCGCGGAATCCCGGCACCTCGGTTGTCAGTTTGGCAAGTGCCGCGGGTTCGACCACTTGCGGCACGGCGTCTCCCTTCGTGCCGAGCGTGGCGAGCTGGGCTGCGTTCAACATCGCCCAGGTGGCACGGATAGTGACGTTGCGATGGGACTGCTGCGCGGCTCGGATCCCCTTGAGCAGGTCGTCGATTTGCTGGTGGATGGGTACCGTCTGCGTGACGATCAATCGTCCGCCGAACGGCACGATCGTGCCATTGCCGCCAAGCTCGTCCCAGAATGCCGGGGCGATCGAAGTCTTGATCGCGTCGCTGAGCTCTTCGATCATCGCGCGAGAGACGGGGCCGGCTGCTGACGCTCCTGCTCCGGCGGGATGGGCGCCTGCCGTATTCGCTTCCTGCGCGAGCGCACCATCGGGCACGCGGAAGAATCCCCCGCCGCTTCCGGCAGCACCGCCGCCCATGCCTCCCCCCATGCCTCCTCCACCCATGCCGCCCATGCCTCCCCCCGTTCCGCCGAGGCCCCCGGCTCCACTCAGGCCGGTACCTCCCCAGGAATTACCCGCGCGAGGGCGAACCGCGCCCCCGAGGTTGACGCCCGGCACTTCAGTGCCGCGAAAGTCGTACTCCGGGACTTGAAGACAAAGGTCTGCGACCTGGTACACGCGGGTCTCGAGCTTCGCTTCCAGTTCCTCTCGCTCCTCGTCGGTGGGCTCATCCGCGGCACGACTGGTCAGGGCCGAGAGGCCGACCCAACCCGCGATCAACAGTCCGCAGAGCATGCGTCTCCAATCGAGGCGGCCTTCCGGCAAGCGCTGGGCGTCAAGAGTCATGGCTGAGTTCTCCGTTTAAGCATCCAATTAGGGATTCATCGATTGTGAACGTTGGCTATAGATCAACGCGGTGAGCGTCGGGTCATACTCGGCCGTAGCCAGGAAGCGCCGCGCCATTGCATTCTCGCTGTGCGACAGCGCCGCAAAGGCCGCTTGTCGACTCGCTGCGTTCGACGTCAGCTCGATCAACCGCAGCGTGGCCTCGGATTCGTTCAAGCGACCGAGCAGCTCGGCGGCCAACGAGCGATCGGCCGCAAGCGGCGAGTAAATCGTCGCCTGGCTCAACCACTCGACCGGCGGGCGAGCGGCGTTACGCAAGGCCGATGCCGCCTCGCCGTCCAGCGACGTTTCGCGGACAAGCTGAAACAGCAGCGCGGTCGTGCCCACGTCCGGACGATCCCAAAGCGCGGCATAGATCCGTCGGCGCCATTCGGGGTTCGCTTCCGCCAGCGCTACCTGCACGAGCCGGCCACTTTCTTCGAGACGCAGCAGCCAAGGCAGAACTTCCTGGCGATGCTCTTCGCGCTGGGCCGCTGCGCGCAAGGCCGGCAGCAAGCGCCAGCTGGCTCGCGGCGACAACAACCGCAATAACGGCTCCAGCTCGCCGGCGCGTGCCCCAGCGAGGCGTTCCGCCAGGAGCTGCTCCGCCCTGCCTTGTTCCTTGACCGTCAACGCATCCCAGAAAGTGCTACCGTTTGCCGCTGGGTCCTGTCGCAGTTGTGCCAGGGCGTCGGCGACTCGCTGCTCGAGCCGTTGACGGGACGGACGCTGGGGAGGCGGCGGCTCGATGCGCGTCCCTGGCTCGGGCTTCTGCGGCGGGTTCTCAACCGGTGATCCCGGCAGATCGCGCCCGCGGCGGTAAACCCGCGCGATGGTTTGCTCGAGCGGCGTGGGCCCCCTCCACGTCGGCTCGACCGCGCCGGCCCCGTCCGGCACCACCGCGGGGGCCGGCGAAGACGCATTGCCGCTTGGCAATTGCGACGCCGCGCCGGCGCTCTCGGCGACGCGCAGGGACGACCAACGATGGACGAACTGCCAGGCTGCGAGACCCACGCAAATCCCCAGCACGGCCGCGGCCGCACTTCCCACCAGCCAACCGCGGCGCGCGCCGTGCCCCCCGGCGGGAGCTGCCAGCAGCGAATCACTCACGGCGGTCAGACGGGCCAGCGCCTCTGGCGAAGCTTCGGGCCAGCGCGCCTCGCGCAGCACTCGGTCGAGCAACTCGTCGGACGAGTCGCCCGGGTTCGGCCCTTCGTTGGATCCGGGTTTCTGAAACTCGCTCATCGCCGTATCCGGTGGTGCGTCTACTTCTCGGCCAGGTAATCCGCCAGCAGGTGCTTCAAGCGGGACCGGGCGTGATGCAAATTGACGTGGACATTCGCGACAGAGATTCCCAAGAGCTCCGCGATCTCCGGCAGCGGCAGTTCCTCGTACACGGCCAGCGTCAGCACCTCGCGCTGTCGCGGCGGTAAACTGGAAACGTGTGTGGCGATCCGTTCTCTCAGCTCGACCTCGAGTGTCGCGCGATCCGGAGGCGGTTGCCGGAGATCGACCAGCTCCGGCGACACCGCGAGGTTCGCTTCGCGCCGTGCGGCGGTCAGGCTGTCGCGAAACGCGTGGATCACGATCCGCAGGAGCCACGTGCGGTGGCTGGCGTCGCCACGAAACGCCGAGCGCGACCGCGCCGCCCGATACAACGCTTCCTGCACGACTTCTTCCGCCGCGGCCGTCTGCCCCGTCAGGCGGATGGCGAACCGCAACAGCGCCGGGATCTCGTGGGCGACCCGGGCGGCGAAATCGGTGCGGCTGTCGTCGCCAGTCACGCTGATCGCCTCGCGCGGCCTTCGAGCTCCTCCACTCCGTTCCCCCCGTTAGACGTCCTGCCAGGTGTGAATTTAAAGCGAAAACGGGCCCTGCAGAAGAAAAAAGCACCCGGCGGGGAGGAAACTCCACGCAATCCCCCGGGGCGTTGCGCGCACGATCACGCAGAAATCCCAGGGCGTCCGGCGCAGGACGCGGACAGGCCCCCCGCCAGAGGCACTCGGGCGAGCCCGCACGGCTGCGACCAACACTCCCGGAGGAAGATCGAACGCTACAGTTTGCGCTTGCCCGCCCGGGCGAAATACTCGTCGCTGGCGAGCATCATTTCCGCGGCCGCGGCCAGGGTGAGCGTCCCTTGCTTGAGGCCGCTGACGAAACTGTTGCGTCCCGCGGCATCGGCCGGTCGGCCAAGGAAGGATGCGTAGTAAGTGTCGATCGTCCGGAAATAGCGCTCGTCGGAGTTGAGGAACGACCTGGCCACGTCAGCGCGCGACTTCCCCTGCTCGAGCTGAGCGACCCAGCTTGCCCGTCCGGCGGCATCCGCGTTACGTCCCAGCACATCCTTGTAGAGTCCCTCGATGAACGCGGCGTTCGCAGCATGAGTCGCCGTGTATTCGCCGGAGGTGAGGAAGAAGATCGCCAGATCCTGCTCTGAAGTTCCCGCCGCAAGCTTGGCAATGTTGCTTGCTCTGCCAGCCGCGTCGGCCGGGCGGCGCAGATACGTCTGATACATCTGGTCGACCCGCCGGCCCAATCCCTCGGTGGAATCGGAGACCTGGTCCACCAGGTCGAATCGCGATGAACCAAGCGAGACGGCGATGCTCCAGCTCGACAGTTCGGCGGAGGTGGGCGCCCGTCCGGTCAAGTCGGTGTAGACCGCCTTGGCAAAGGCCAGGTCGGTCGTCGAAAGCTGCGAAGTACCGATGCGCTGGCTGAACTCCTGCGAACCGAGCATCATCGCGGCCGCATTGCCGATGCTGGTCCCTCCCCTGAGCAGGCCGACGAACATCGCTTTTCCCCCTGCATCGGCGGGGCGTCCCAAGAGGTCGCGATAGAGCTGCTCGACGACGGTGTTCAGCCGCTCGTCCGAGTTGAGAATGGCCTTGGCCACTTCGGTGCGGCTTTTGCCGGCCGAAAGCTGGGCGAGCCACAGGTTGCGCCCCGCGGCGTCGGCATTCCGTCCCAGCACGTCCTGATAAAGACCATTGACGAAATCCGTCGGGGTCAGGCGCCCCGCCTGGGCGTAGCCGACGCCTCCCAGGATTTCAGCCGCCAGATCGATCTCGCTGGTGCCGGTCTGCAGCCGGCTCACGGCGGACGCCCGGGTGGCTGCGTCGGGGGCCTTCTTGAGGAAGGCCTGATAGAGTGCATCGACGCGTTTACCGAGATTCTCGGCCGACCCCCAGACCGCCGCGGCAACCGAGCTCTTCGAGCTCCCCTGCGAAAGTTGCGCGGTGAGCTGCGTGAGCTGCTCGGCGGCGGGCGTGCCGATCCCGAGCTGTTTGGCCACCGAGATCACATAGCTGTAGTTCGTGGTCGAACCCTCGAGGACGCGATACCGGGCCGTGAGCGTCGCGGGCGCGCTGCCAGCGGCCACGTTTCGCGTCGAGGCGCCGCCATCCGACCAGGAGTCGAACACGTAGGTCTTGCCGTTGAGCAGTTGGATCGCCGGCGCCGCCAGGGCGCTGTTCGCGCCGGGGACCGCCACGACCATGACCGCCGAATTGATCTTCTGTCCGTTCACATTCAGCGCCAAGCCCGGCGGATCCGACGCCAGCTTGAAGGTCGACACGCCGGGCAACGCCGCGGCGGCGGCAAACGCCTCGGGATTGCTCGACGAGTCGAGGATGATCGACTCGATCGTCGTACCGTTGTTCGAGGCCATGAACAAATGAGCCCCGAGATAGCTCGCCAGGAACTCCGCCTTCAGACCACGTTCGGCGAAGGTCCAGCCGGTCGAATTGAAGCCGGGAGCCAGGACCAGCCCGCCGAACTGATCGTTGAGGGCAATTCCCGGAGCGACGTTCCCCGGCAGATCCACACCATCCAGGAAGATGCTCGGTTGGAACTCGTTGATCGTGTAAGTACCGGTGGGAAATATCTTGTCGGTATCGTCCGCTTCGGCAAAGAGGAACGTCCCATCGGCGCCGGTGGTCACACCCTCAGTAAAGGTGAACAGCCCGTCGGTCTTCGAGAGCGTCAAGAGGACGCCAGGCAGTCCCTGTTCGCCGGCATCGCGGATGCCGTTGCCGTTATTGTCGACGTAGACGCTCCCCCCCAAGCTGATCGGCTGGCCGATGCGGAAGCGGACCGTGGCGGGCGCCGAGACGGCGCCGTCCGAATCGGTGATCGTGTAGGACAGGATATCGCCGCCGACAAAGCCGACGGGAGGCGTGTAGGTAATGGTCCCCTCTACGGCGTCGATCGATGCGGTGCCGAACAACGGTCCGGAGAGAATCGAGATGGACGCGGGCAACAGCGGGCTGTCGACGTCGAAATCGTTGGCCAGCACGTCGACGACCACCGGCCCGGCGAGCGTCTTGCCGACGTCGTTGACCGCGACCGGCGCATCGTTGACGTTGGCCAGCGTGATTGACACCGTCGCGGCATTCGAGCGCCCCCCCGTGTTGTCGGCCACGGTGTACGTGAACGAATCGACGCCAAAGAAGTCCTTGACGCCGGTGTAGGTAATGACGCCAGTTTGCGGATTGATCGAGAGCGTCCCGTTGGCGGGCTGCGTGACGATCTGAATGCTCGAGGGGACCACTCGGCCGTCGGCATCGGTGTCGTTGTCGAGCACGGCGATAGCCAGCGGAACCTCTTCGAGCCCGGCAGCCACGTCATCCACCGCGACCGGCGGGGTGGGATTGGTGCCGTGGATGTTGAGCTTCCAGGAATTGAAGGTGCCGGTGAGGGCGTTCCCGTCAAGGTCGGAGACCTTAATCGTCCAAGTTCCCTGGGAGCCTTCTCCCCAATGACGCACGCTGGAAAAGACCCACGAACTGTAATTGGAGCCGGTATTCGTCGCGTTTGCTGGTGCAAGGATCGAGGAAGTTCCATCCGGCGAGATCAATTCGACTCTGAGATCGCCGCGTTTGGGAATCGAAGCGTCAAAGACAACTTCGACACGCTCGACCTTAATCTGCTGCGCGACAGTGACGGACGAGGTGATCCCCTCGGCGTTATTGTCGGGGACCGCCTTGTTGACGGCGATAGTTCCACTCGTCAACTCCAGGGGTGCACCGACCGGCGTCCAACTTTGGGCCAGTGTCACCGCGGCCAGCGCATCAATAGCGCCGAAACCATACTTGTGATTGATATGGTGCCCAGCGCCATTCACGCTCCAGCCGGAGTCTGTCGGATCGTTCTGGCGTGCGGACTGTACGATGATCTCTTGAACATCGCGATTCGACAAACTTGGATTCGCGGACAGCATGAGCGCGATGACGCCCGACACAAGCGGGGTGGCCGACGAAGTCCCGCCGAAACCGCTGGTGTAGTCCACGTCGGCGAATGGATCCGGCGGAAGTTCATTGGTGCCGTCCGCGTTGTAGCCGTCGTTCCCAGTGCGATCTGTAGTCGTGATTCCGAGCCGGCCCAAATCGCCGAGCGAATAGGCAGACACGAAGACAGCCGAGCCCTCTTGGCTGTAAACGGATTTCTTGCCAAATTCGTCAATCGCGGCGACCGTAATCGAATAGATCGAGCTTTGGGGTCCGGCTGCGCTGACGTCGACATAGCCCCAATCAGCGCCGCCAGCGTTGCCAGCCGCGAAGACAACAATGCTTCCAAGACCACCACGTCCCTGAGTGGCCGACTCTTCCATGGCCGCCAATAACAGTGGAGGAGCTACGTAGGTGTAGCCAGGATAGCCCCAGCTATTGTTGTAAATGTCGATATCCTGATTGTGGAACGTTAAGGCGGCGGCCAGGACGTCGTCCGTTAACGCGGCGCCCACCAGTCGGATACCTGCGAGAGACGCATCTTGAGCTGCACCCGTAACGCCAATGCCGTTGTTGCCGCGCGCTCCGGCCACGCCGGCCACCGCGGTACCGTGGTTGTCGTCAGGGGTGGCAGGCGCCGGATCGGCGTCGTTGCCGATGAAGTCAAAGCTGAAGGCCGGAATATACTGCGCCGAAAGATCAGGGTGCGTGTACTGAATGCTATCGTCGACGATTCCAATGACGACGCCCGCACCCTTAGTGATATCCCACGCTGCAACGACGTTCGCATCCGCGCCCGGTAATCCTCCCTGAGAATTCGCTCCGGTATTCTGCAGATGCCATTGATTTGCGAAGTACGGATCATTGGGAACTGCCATGCGCTGCGCTTCAAGCGGCACCAGCGGGAAGAAATAATCCAACCCACGCAGCCGTCCGAGTTGTTGCGCCACGTTCTGGGCGCTGACGTTGGCCGGGAACTCCCAGATCAGCGCGTTATTGAGAACACTGACCGTCGAGACGGTGTGCTGGCTGACCTGCGAACCCAGCGCGCCCGCCTGGGTCATGTCGTGGATCCCGACGACCCACTTCGTGGTATTGGCCAGCTGTTGCGGTGTGTACTGGTTGAGATCACGGGCAGACAGGATCGCGCTCTTGACGGCATCCGACGACTGCCAGTCGATGGCCATGAGGGTCCGCTCTTCGAGCGGCTCGACGTTCCCCCAATTCCGGCGGCGCAGGCCCGCGTGATTGCCGAACCGCGAAATCCCCCCCCGGCGGCGGGAAGTCCCGCTCTCCGAGCCCGAACCGAACCCCAAGTGCCGCCACCAGCCCATGGTTTCTCCGCTCCCCAACAGTGAACGCAAAGTGCTTTCCGGAAACACTTTGCCAAGATCTGCCCCGACGGCGGGACAAGTGCCAGCAGACTCTGATGTGCGTCCATCGTAGTCAGCCAGATCTCGGGTCGCAACGATTTGCCCGGTTCCGGCGAGCTTTTCTTGCGATCCGCCTGGAAGGTCCGTGCAGGGCGAATTGTCTGTCACGGCCGCCCAGGCAGGCAGTGACCGCCGCCAGCCGTCGGAGCTGTGGTCCGGGGAGACAGAGTGGACGTGCACTGCGGCCCCCTTTGCGCCAAAACGCCCCTCCTCGTACACTGCCGGTCGAACCGCGCGCGCCGTTCGAGCCCCTGCGCTGCACTAGAAGGGAATGCCGTTGGAAGCTCCGTCCGCCAGCCA
>JAEUIK010000375.1 GCA_016793185.1 Planctomycetaceae bacterium
TGATTCGCCAGCACGTAGGGGTTTTCGGGGTCCACCACGGCATGCTCGGGCGATTGGTTCCAAAAGTAATCGGGATGCCGCAGCAGGTACTGGTCGATCGGATCGTTGGCGGCGATGAGCACGGCCAGGCTGTCGTCGCCCCGTCGCCCGCTCCGTCCCGCTTGTTGCCAGGTGCTGGCGATCGTGCCCGGGTAGCCGACGAGCAACACGACATCGAGCGAGCCGATATCGACGCCCAATTCCAGGGCGTTGGTCGCGGCGGCGGCACGGAGTTGTCCCGAGAAGAGCCCCTGTTCGATCTCGCGCCGCTCGTTGGGGAGGTAGCCGCCGCGGTAGGCGCGAATCTTGCCGGCCAGCGGCGAGCCTAGCGCGGTCAGTTCCTCCTTCACGTAGCGCTGGATCAGCTCGGCGCCTTGCCGGGTCCGCGTGAAGGCCAGGGCCTGCGCGCCCTGTTCCATCGCGCGGGCCAACAGGCGCGTGGCATCGTCGCCGGCGCTGCGGCGGGCGAGTTGATCCTGGCCCTGCGGCGCGGGATTCCAGAAGGCGAAGAACTTCCGCCCGCGCGGGGCGCCGTCCTCGGAAATGACTTCGACCTCGCGGCCGAGCAAGCGCCCGACGAACTCGGCCGGGTTGGCGATGGTGGCGCTGGCGCACAAGTAGATCGGCCGCGCGCCGTAGTGCTGCGCAACACGTTCGAGCCGGCGCAAGACGCACCCGACGTTGGCGCCGAGGATGCCCCGATACTGATGCACTTCGTCGAGCACGATGTAGCGCAGCCCGCCGAAGAAGCGCGACCACTTGGGGTGGTAGTGGAGCAGCGAAGCATGCAGCATGTCGGGGTTCGACAGCACGAGGTTGGCCTCGGCCTTGATTCGTCGGCGTTGTGGGGGAGGCGTGTCGCCGTCGTACACGCCCGGCAAGACTCGGTGCGCCAGGTCGGCGTCGGAGGCCAGCAGCTCGGTCAGCCCCTTCATCTGATCTTGGGCGAGTGCCTTGGTGGGATAGAGGTACAACGCCCGCGCCTCGGGATCGGCGAGCACCGTTTCCAGGATTGGCAGGTTGAAGGCCAAGGACTTGCCGGTCGCCGTGCCGGTGACGATTGCCAGGTCGCGTCCCGCGCGAGCGAGATCCAGGGCCTGCGCCTGGTGGGCGTAGAGCTGCTCGATGCCGCGCGCCGCCAGGAGCCGTTGCAATTCCTTGGGCAGCGGCCGCTGGGGTTCGGCGTAGAGGCCCGCGCGGGCAGGCAGCACTTCGATATGGGCCAGTTGCCCGGCGTAATCGGGCTCGGCTTCGAGCGCGGCGAAGAAGGAGGGGACATCCATGGCAACTACTCGCTGGGGAGGACTACTAAACGGATGTCTAGTAATACTGGCGACGACGGGATCCGATCAAGGGGAGATCCTCGCGCTCCGCCAGCCCCGATGGACTTGCTGCCGCGGGGGTGCTATCGGTAGGTGCGACCGGCAGCTGGCAACAGCCCGTGAAAATCGTGATGAGGACGGAATGACGTACTCGAGCCCACGGCGGAAGAATCTCGCGCTCCCACTTTTCTGGGGCGCCGCGATTGCGGCGCTTGGCGTGGCGGCGAGTCGAGCAGAGGAGTGGCCCGGCTGGCGGGGACCGCGCGGCGACGGCAGCAGTCTCGAGACCGGGTTGCC
>JAEUIK010000019.1 GCA_016793185.1 Planctomycetaceae bacterium
CGGCCGCGCCGGGCTTTCGCCTCGGCGGCGGCAACTTGTTCCAGCAGGGCGTCGGGATTCGGGCGACCGTCGACCATAAACCCCTATCTTACCGTCGGCAGCGCGTCGAGGGCGCGGTTGAGTTCCAGGACATGGACGCGCCGTTCGCCCCAAATGCCCAACAATCGTTCTTGAGTGTGGACGGCAACCAACTGCTCCAACACAGTTTCCGGCACTCCCCGTGCCTGAGCGACTCTCGCGACCTGGAACAGGGCGGCCGCCGGCGAGATGTCGGGATCCAGCCCGCTGGCCGATGCCGTGACCAGGTCGACCGGAACCGGGCGGGCCGCGGAAGCGCCGAGGTCCTGTGCCCGCGCGGCCACCGCATCCAGCAGCACGGGGTTGGTCGGCCCCAGATTCGAGCCCGACGATCCGGCCGCGTTGTAGCCAGCGGCCGAGGGACGCGACCAGAAGTACTCGGGGCGGGTGAACGCCTGGCCGATTAACGCTGACCCCACGACGTGGCCGTGGTCCTTCACCAGGCTGCCGCACGCTGCGTGGGGAAAGCACCCCTGGGCGATCAGCGTGACGCCCAACGGGTACGCGCCTCCGGTTAGGGCCGCCAACAGGACAAACAGCACGCCGCAACGATACAGCGAGCGAATCATAGCGAAGATTCCTTACACGAGGCCCAGGCCCACAAGCGCCAGGTCGATCAGCTTGATGCCGATGAACGGCACCAGCAGCCCTCCCAAACCAAACACCAGGAGATTGTCGCGAAGCAGCCGGGCGGCGCCCACGGCGCGGTACCTGACACCCCGCAGCGCCAACGGCACCAGCAGCACGATGATCAAAGCATTGAAGATCACCGCCGACAGAATCGCACTGGCGGGCGTTGCCAGATGCATCACGTTCAAACGATTCAGGACCGGGTACGTCGTCGCGAACGCGGCGGGAATGATGGCAAAGTATTTCGCCACGTCGTTGGCCAGACTGAAGGTCGTGAGGGCGCCGCGCGTCATCAGGAGCTGTTTGCCGATCTCGACGATTTCGATGAGCTTGGTCGGATTCGAGTCGAGATCGACCATATTGCCCGCCTCCTTGGCTGCCTGCGTCCCGGAGTTCATTGCCACGGCGACGTCGGCCTGGGCCAGCGCCGGCGAATCGTTGGTGCCGTCGCCGGTCATGGCGACGAGCCGGCCCTGACTCTGGTATTCGCGAATCTTGCTGAGCTTGGCTTCGGGCGTGGCTTCCGCCAGAAAGTCATCGACGCCCGCCTCGGCCGCGATGGCGGCCGCGGTGAGAGGATTATCGCCGGTGATCATCACCGTGGTGATTCCCATCCGGCGGAGTTCGAGGAAGCGTTCCTTGATGCCTCCCTTGACGATGTCGCTCAGTTGGATGACTCCCAGCACGCGTTGGTTCTCGGCCACCAGCAACGGAGTCGCGCCTTGCTTGGCGATTCCGGAAGCGAGATCCTCCAGCTGCCGCGGCACAATGCCCCCCTGACCCTCGACGAAGCGGCGCACGGCGTCGACCGCCCCCTTGCGAATCTGTCGGCCGTTGAAATCGACGCCGCTCAGGCGGGTGTGCGCCGAAAAGGGAATAAAACTCGCGTTCAACTCGTGAATCGCGCGACCTCGCAGTCCATAGGCTTCCTTTGCGAGCACGACGATGCTGCGCCCCTCGGGCGTCTCGTCGGCCAGCGATGCCAGCTGCGCCGCGTCGGCGACTTGCTCGGGCCGCACGTCCGCCGCGGCAATAAATCCCGTGGCCTGCCGATTTCCCAGCGTGATCGTGCCGGTCTTGTCGAGCAACAGGACGTCGACGTCGCCGGCCGCTTCCACGGCCCGACCGGAAGTCGCGATCACGTTCGCCTGAATCATGCGGTCGATGCCGGCGATTCCAATCGCCGAAAGCAAGCCGCCGATTGTGGTGGGAATCAGGCAAACGAGCAGCGCGGCCAGCACGGTCACGGTCACGGGCTGCCCGACGCCAGCCGCCCGAACGCTGTAGATCGAGAAGGGAAGCAGCGTGGCGCACACGAGCAGAAAGATGATGGTCATGCCCGCCAGGAGAATATCGAGTGCGATCTCGTTGGGGGTTTTCTGACGCCTGGCCCCTTCGACCAGCGAGATCATGCGGTCCAGAAACGCCTCCCCAGGGTTCACACTGACGCGCACGACCAGCCAGTCGGAGAGGACCGTCGTGCCCCCGGTCACGCTACTGCGGTCGCCACCCGCCTCGCGAACCACCGGGGCGCTCTCGCCGGTAATGGCCGACTCATTGACCGAGGCGATTCCTTCCAGCACCTCGCCGTCGGCAGGCACCACCTCTCCAGCCTCGACGAGGACGACGTCTCCCTTGCGGAGCGTTGGCGCCGGCGCGAGACTCCAGGCCGCCCCATAGCGTGGTTCGGCCAGGCGCTTCGCGGCCACGTCGCGCTTGGCGCTGCGGAGCGATTCGGCCTGGGACTTGCCGCGCCCTTCGGCCAGGGCTTCGGCAGAATTGGCGAACAGCACCGTCAGCCACAGCCACGCCGAGATTCCCAGGATGAACGGCGGCGATTCGTCGCCCGGGCTCAACAAGCTCCTGAGACCGAGGCCGGTTGTCAGCAGCGCTCCGACGAACACCGTGAACATGACCGGGTTGCGCGCCTGCCGGACCGGATTCAGCTTCGTCCACGAATCGACGAGCGCCTGACGCAGAATCCGCCGGTCAAGGAGCCGTCGTTGCGGGGTTTTCTTGCTCACGGCAATCACTCCTTCAGGTTTGGCGTTGGCCGTACCACTCGTGCCCTACCGGGCAGCAATCATTTGCAGATGCTCGGCGATCGGCCCCAAGGCCAGGGCCGGCACATAAGTCAGCGCGCCCACCAGGACGATCGTGCCCACCAGCAGGGCCACAAACAGCGGGGAATGGGTCGGCAGCGTTCCCGCCCCCGCCGGCGTCGCTTGCTTGGCTGCGAGCGACCCAGCCAGGGCGAGCACCGGCAGGATGATCCAATATCGCCCGACGAGCATCGCCAGCCCCAGTGCGATGTTGTAAAAGGGTTCGTTCGCCGTCAGCCCCGCGAACGCACTGCCGTTGTTGTTGCCCGCCGAGCTGAAGGCGTAGAGCACTTCCGAGAAGCCGTGGGCGCCGGGGTTATTGAGATTGCTGGCGACGGTCTGTCCGTCGGCGCCGAGATATTCGAGTCCGGGACCCAGCACGGCGATCGCGGTTCCGAGCAAGACGACAACCGGCGTGACGAGAATGACCAGCGCGGCCATCTTCATCTCGAACGATTGGATCTTCTTGCCCAGATACTCGGGCGTGCGTCCCACCATCAGGCCGGCGAGGAACACGGCGATGATCGCGAAGACAAGCATTCCGTATAGCCCGCTGCCGACGCCGCCAAAGACGATCTCGCCCAGTTGCATGAGCCAGAGGGGGGCCAACCCTCCCAGCGGCGTGAACGAATCGTGCATGGCATTGACGCTGCCATTGGAGGCCGCGGTGGTGGCCGTCGCCCAGATGGCCGAGTTGGCGATGCCATGGCGGACTTCCTTGCCCTCCAGATTGCCGCCTGGCTGCTCGGGAGATGCCGCCTGCGTCACATGCGCCCCGGCAAAGCCCGGGTTCCCCGCCTGTTCGGCCAGATAAGTCCC
>JAEUIK010000088.1 GCA_016793185.1 Planctomycetaceae bacterium
GACAAGAGCCCCGAACTGCGCGACGATTGCCGCCGGGCATTGGCCGCCATCCGCGGTGAGATCGGCGACGCGCTGGTTGCACTCGAGCAGCGGCAAGAACTGTCGGCCACCGCGAAGCGCGAGCTCAAGGCGATCCTGGCCGAGCCGATGCTCCTGCGCGACTGGCACCTGGCCGGCGCCTGGAAAAAGGAGCATCGCCCCGAGTTCGATCCCGCGCAGGCCCCCGCGCTCGAGCAAAAAGTGCTCGCCGCCGGGCATCCTCGCACGTGGCGGCAGTTGTCGCTCGCCCCCGAGCGGGATCGCTGGAACCTGCTCGAGCACATGAAGCCGGTCGACGGCGCCTGGTGCGTCGGATACGCGACAATCGACGCCGAGCGCGAAGAAGCGAGCGAACTGCAACTGGGGAGCGACGATCAATTGACAGTCTGGCTCAACGGTGTCCAAGTCTACGAACATCGCGACTCGCGCGGCTGGGGCGCCGACCAGGCGCGTGTGCCGGTCACGCTCAAGGCGGGCCCGAACCATCTCTGGGTGCTGGCTGGCAACGACAGCGGCCCGTGGGAGTTCAGCGTCCGACTGCGCCGCGAGGATCCGCGATTCGCGTTCCTGAACGTCGACGTCGCCGACCGTCCGGGACCCGAGGCGTACCGCGAATTCGCGCTGCAGAAGCCGGGCGATCCCCAACGTGGTCGCAAGCTGTTCGAGGACCGCCAGGGAGTCGGCTGCATCAAGTGCCACGCCGTCGCGGGGCAGGGAGCGACGATCGGCCCCGACCTGCTTTCGGTCGGCACCAAGTACCCGCGCGAGGAGCTCATCCGCTCGGTCCTCGAACCATCGAACCGCATCCTGTCGGGCTACCAGGTCACGATCGTCATCACCGACGACGGCCGCACGCACCAGGGGATCGTCAAACGCGAAACGCCCGAGGCGATCGAACTGGTCGACGCGGAGGGCAAGACGACCTCGCTGGCAGTCGATACCGTCGTCGAGCGCGAAGATGCAAACGTTTCGATGATGCCCAACGGGCTCAAGGACGGCCTGACGCTCGATGACTTTGCCGACATCGTCGGCTACCTGGAGAGCCTCAAGCAAGAAGCCGGCGCGAAATAATGCTCGCCGAGCGGCGCGGATCGGAACATGCCGGCGACGATGGCAGCTACGAAACCTGCCGCACGACCCCGACCAGCACGCCCAGTACCTTGGCGTTCTTGACGTAGATCGGGTCCATCGACGAGTTGGCCGGTTCGAGCCGGATGCGGTTGGCCTCGGGGTACCAGCGCTTGAGGGTCGCCTCGCCGTCGTCGGTCAGGGCGACGACCGTCTGCCCCTTGGTGGCCGTGTCGCGCTTGCGGATCACGACGAAGTCGCCGTCGGCGATCTGGTCCTCGATCATCGACTCCCCTTTGACCTTGAGGACGAACAGGTCGCCGGCGTCGGGGCTGAACATCTCGCTGAAGTCGATCCGCTCCTGATCCTCGACCGCTTCCTGCAACTGGCCGGCGGCGATCCGCCCCGCCAGCGGCAGCCCTTTGTTCTCGGGCGTGTCGGTCGCCAGAGTGATCGCCCGCGACATGTTGGGCTCACGCATGATCAGGCCCTTCTTTTCCAGGGCCTTGAGGTGGCACATGACCCCATTGGGCGAGCTGATCTCGAAATGGGTCCCGATCTCCCGGACGGTGGGCCCGTAGCCGCGGGCACGAATCTTCTCACGGATGAATTCGTAGACTTCCCGCTGCCGTTTGGTAAGACGTTCCGTGTTCATGGCCCGAGTCCGTGACGAAGGGATGAATGGTCGTTTGGAGTACCCATTTCGACCGACCTGAAAGGCGTCGACCGCAATCCAAGTATAATATACGCGTGTACAGAAGCAAATAGCATTTGTACAGGTCGGTCAGAAGGGGCGCCCGACATCGAAGAATCCGGGCTCCCGCGCCGATTTCTCGCGATTTTCCGGCTAGATCTGCGTCAGACTCGCCGCCATCGAGGGGGACAGCCCCGCGGGCTCTGGCGTTGGCGTCGACTTCGGTGTTGACCCCAACCGGCCATCCCCCGCAGACTTGCGCCCATGAAACGACCGCGTCGTCAGCCCAGAGAGGAGCCGGATGGCTCGTTCAGCGGGGTACATCGCCGCCAGACCCTGAAGTCGGCGGCTTGGGCGTTTCGCGTCCTCTTCGTGCTCGCCCTGGTGGCGGCCATCTGGTACACGCGCCCCGAGCGCAACCCCCCCGGGACGCCGATCGCGGGCGAGTCTGGGACGACAACCACCGACCGCATCGAGTTGCCGACGCCGGAGGAGCGGGCGGCCCGCGACACGGACTCGGACCCGTTCGAGCGGGACGAGTCGGTCGATGCGTCGGCGTCGCCGC
>JAEUIK010000091.1 GCA_016793185.1 Planctomycetaceae bacterium
GCTCACGCTGACTGCGGCGCTGTTGGGCTGGATGTTCGACGGGCTGGAAATGGGAATCTTCCCGATCGCGGGGCGGCCCGCGCTGCGCGACTTAATGCAGACGGCCGACGAAGGGCAGATCTCGCAATGGATGTCGGTCGCGATCGCTGTCTTCTTGATCGGCGCCGCGGTCGGCGGCGTCGCCTTCGGCTGGCTCGGGGATCGAGTCGGCCGCGTGCGGGCGATGACTCTCAGCGTGCTCACCTACTCGCTCTTCACGGGAGCCTGTTACTTCGCCACCGAGCCCTGGCACCTGGCGGCCCTGCGCTTCATTGCCGCGTTGGGAATGGGGGGCGAGTGGGCGCTCGGCGTCGCGCTGGTCATGGAGAGCTGGCCGGGAATCGCCCGGCCCGTGCTCGCCGGATTGATCGGCGCCGCTTCGAACGTGGGCTTCCTGATGATCGGCATCTTCAGTTGGAGCATTAAGGTCGACACCAGCAACTGGCGGATTGTCATGCTGGCCGGCGCCGCGCCGGCCTTGCTCACGTTCTTCATCCGGATCTTCGTGCCCGAATCGGAACGCTGGCAAGAAGCCGTGGCGCGTGAACCGCAGGCGGGCTCGCCCCTGGCCGAGGTGTTCGGCCCACGCCTCTGGAAGACCACGCTGCTCGGGATCGCCTTCGGGTCGATCGCGCTGATCGGCACCTGGGGGAGCGTGCAGTGGATTCCCACCTGGGTGGATAAGATCGCCGGCAATGGGCCGCAGATGGCCATCGCCTCGTCGGCCGGCGCCGTCGTTGGCAGCTTCTTCGGCGCCGTGCTCTGCGGCCGCTGGGGGCGCCGCCCGGTCTATTTCGGTTTATGCGTGGCTTCGCTCGTGATGTGTACGATTGTTTTCAATGCCTTCAACGCCGAGAACTATGCCGCCAACAAACACTGGATGCTGTTGACGGTGGCCCTGGTCGGATGCGCGACAGCCGCGTTCTATGGCTGGCTGCCGCTCTATTTGCCGGAACTGTTTCCGACCCGGGTTCGCGCCACCGGACAAGGCTTGAGCTTCAACTTCGGTCGGATCGCCGCCGCCGCCGGCGCGCTCGGCACTGGACAACTCGTCGCTTTTTTTGGCAACGATTATGCCCGGGCGGGCTGGACGATCAGCATGATTTACCTGGTGGGGCTGGTGCTGATCTGGTTCGCGCCCGAGACTCAGGGGCGCCCGCTGCCCGAATGATTTGCCGGATGCGCTGGTCGTTCGACTTTCACCCTTAGCTCTGCGCAGGGAACGCGGATGTGCCTGTTGCTGTTGCAATATCGAACCTCGGCCGCGGCGCCGGTGCTGTTGGCCGCCAATCGCGAAGAGCTCTTCGGCCGGCCGGCCACGCTGCCAGGTATCCAGCCGGGAAATCCGCGCGTCCTCTGCGCGATCGACCAGCAGGCCGGTGGAACCTGGCTCGGCGCCAATCAATACGGAGTCGTGGTCGGAGTGACGAACCGTCTGAAGTCGAACCTGCCCGTGCGGCCGCGCTCGCGCGGACTTCTTTGTCGCGAGCTGCTCAGCTGCACCACGGCGGCCGAAGCCGCGGCGCTGGCCCTGGCAGAGCTCAAGACCGGACGCTATGCCGGCGCCAACTACCTCTGTGCCGACCGGCGCAGCGCCGCGGTCGTCCAGGGAAGCGACCGCGTGGACGTGCTCCCGCTGGAGGCGGGCGTCCACATCCTGACCAACGGCGACATCAATGATCGCCGCGATTCGCGACAGCGGTTCGCACGCGAGTTTCTCGCCGCGAAATTTCCCCACACCGTCCGCGGATTCCTCGACGTCACCGCCCGCCTCTGCCGGCAAGGACCCGACTTGCACGGGCAACCAACCGTCGTCCTGCGCGGTCCGGACCGGGGAACCGTGTCGTCGACGATTCTGGCGGTGACCCAGGGTACCGAACCGGCGCGGTACCTCCACGCGGCCGGCGCGCCCGATCTGACTCCCTACGAGGATTATTCGCAGCTGCTGCAAGAAGTGCTGGCCGCGGGCCAGAGATCAACCGCTGCGGCGCCCTAGCGCCCGGCGGCGCAGCCTGCGGGTGTCACGCCACGCGGCGCTTCCGCCGCGCTCGGCTCGCCGCGGTCCATTCGTAGAGGCGCGTGTTCCCGGTTTTTCCCACTTCCCGGGCGATCTCCATCCGCCGCAGGCAATACACGACGCGCTGCGCCACCCACCGCGGCATGTCGAGCCCCTGGGCCACGTGCCCCGAATGAAACGGCTTGGGAAGATCCGGCGGCAGCAGGGCTCGCAGATCGGCGCGGGTGGCCAGCCGCAGCGTCTCGCGCACGCCGACCAGGTGCTGATCCTCGACGACGTGATCGTTGGCGCGCCAGCGGCGGCGCCGGCCGTGCCCCGGATAGCGCCATTCTTCGATGTCGACGAAGAGCACTTCGAGCGTCAACCGCTCATGGGGAAAGACGTCGACGAAGTACACCAGCTCGTGAAACAGTTCGATCAGCGAGCCTTGCTTCGGACTGCGGCGGCGGCCAATGACGGGACCATCCTGGTGCGCGCGGCGGACGAGCTGCTTGCCCACCACGATGGGTTTGACGACGAGGACGTCATGGGCGTGCAAGAGGTCGCGAATCTTGCGGCGAATGGCCCCGAGCGAGCCATGCTGGATCTCGATCAGCCGGCCGTCGGCGCCGATGGCGTCGATCCGATACCGGCCGAGCTTTTGCTCGCACCGTTCCGGCGCGAGGGCGTAGCGGAGCTTCAGAGCGCGATGCAGGGAGGTTTCCATGAAGCGCGAGCCATGCCCCGACCGCGGTTTACTTATCCGACTCGCCTTGCGGCGGCGGCCGACGCTCGCCTATGCTCTGACCGTCCGAGCACTGCTACCCGGCCTGCGAGAGAACCGAACGATGAGCCAGTCGAACCAGGAAGAACTGATCGCCATCAACCGGAAATTGCGGTGGCTGACCGTGGCTACTTTTTTGGTGGCCCTGGTCCTGCTCTTCAACGTCGCGGCCTGTTTTGGAATGCTGGTCGACTTTCACTTTGGCGAAGGCCTGTTGGTGGGCTCGGCCAGCGGCGCCGGTGTCGCGATGGGATTCCTGTTCGGTTGGCTCGCCCGCCGCGCGGCCGGACCGCACATCTGATCCCGGTCTAGCTGCGCGCTGCGGCCTTGGCATCCCCGGCGAGACTTACTCCGGCTGCGGCTCTTCAAACTCTTCCGCTTCGCCGGCCGGCTCCTCGCTCGGTTCGACCTCGGTCTCGACCGGGAGTTCGCCGGCCTCGTCCGCCGGCTCCATCTCGGCCTCCACCTCAGGCTCGAGCTGTGCCGGTTCGACCGGTTCGCTGCCGGCGCCGGCCGCGGCTTCATCCGGCTCCAGCGAGTCGTCCACGTAGAAGCGTGTCGTCTCGTCGGCCGAGAGCTTGGTCTCGAGCGTCGGGCACATCACCTCGGCCCGGAACACATGGTTCGCGGCGCGGTCGGCCCGGGCTCGAATCCGATAGACGAGCTCCTGGCCCGCTTCGATCCGCGCGACTGGAGCAAACGCGATCTGTCCGGCGCTGATCTCGTGATGCCCTTGATCGACGGCGACCGGCTCGATGCCTGGCGAGAAGAAGGCCATGATTTCGACCTCTTCGGCCGCCTTCGAGCCGCGGTTGGTGACGTGGACCTCGTAAGTGATGTCCTGTCCGACCGGCACCGGCCCCTGTGGATCGATAATCTTCAGCGTCAGATCGGCCAGGGCCTCGACGTCGGTCGTCGCGGCCCCCTGATTGCGTACCTCGCCCTCGGCATGGCAGGCGACCTGCGCGGTGTTGGCGCCCGGCGAATTCAAGAGACACTTGAAGGCCATGGTCGCTTCGGCCCCAGCCCGCAGATTGCCGATCGACCAGGTTACTTTGCGTTGATCGCTGTCGACGGTGCCGCCGTCGCTGCTGGAGAGATACGAGGCTCCGCGCGGCAGGAGCGCGGCCACCTGCACGTTCTTGGCGGCGGCGTTGCCGGGGTTCGTCACGTGCACCTTGAAGGTCGCCGGAGTCCCGGCGTATTGCCGGCGCGGCCCCTGAACGGTCACCGCGAGTTCGGCTCGCCGAACGACGATCACTTCGTCGATCGAGGCGTGCAGATCGCCGTCGGCCACGGCCTCGGCCTTGATTTCCAGGGAATTGGCTTGCTTCGCAGTGAGCTCCAGCTCGACAACCTTGCTGTCGCCAGCCGCGATGTTGCCGATCGGGTGGCTGACCGACTGCTCGTCGCCGGGCGAAGTGGGCAGCAGCCGCACCACCACGTTCTCGGCGTCGCCGGTGCCGGGGTTCGAGAGCGTCAGCTTGTAAACCTCGCGCTCGCCGAAGTAGATCTCATCCGGTCCGGCCAGCGTCATCATCAACTTGGGTTCCTGCACCTCGACCGCGGCTTGCGAGCTCTCGGGCGTGTGCGTCCAGGTGACGGCCAGGTCGAACGGCCGACTCTTGCGCGGCACCACGCTCAGGCTGAGTTCGGCCCGGCTCTTGGCATCGAGCGCCGGAATCGTCCACTGCAAGACGCTGGCGCCATCGAGCGCGACCGTTCGCGCCGTGCCGACGCCCGGCGTCGAGGCGGCCACTTCGGCCCATTCGGGCAGTTTGACGCTTACGACGACGTCGCGGGCTGCCACGGTGCCGGTGTTCTGCATCGTCACGTTGTAGGGAGCCGGACTGCCGATCTTGATCTTGCGCGGGCCGGACGTTTCGACACTCAGTATCGGGCTCTGCTGCTTGAACAGCACGGCTCCGCCAGGTGCGCTGGTGGCCGTTGATTCGCGTGCGGGCTTGCGAGCGGCTGCCTGCGGAGCCGGCTTCTCGGCGCGAGCCACGCGCTGGACCGGCGCCGTCTTGGCTTCTGCTACCTCCGCGACCTCCTCGGCGACCGGATCGGCCTCGGCTGCAAGCTCCTCGACCACCGGGGTCTCCGACTTCACCGCGTGCGCCGTGAGCTGCTCATCGCTCTCGTCGGTCGGCCGCGGCGAACGGGGACGGGTGGCGACGGCCGGCTTGGTTGCCGTGGCCGGCTTGGTCTCGGCCGAATTGGCGACGCGTGGTTCCTCGGCGGCGACCGCCGCCATGGTCGCGGCAGCGGCCGACGGCTTCGCCGCCTCGGGCGCTGTCGCGGGGTGAATCGTCTTGGGCTTCTGTTGCCGGCGCGCCGCGGCCAAGCGCTCCTCGAGCGTCCGCGGAGCCGAACGGGCGCCGGCAGGCTGCGTGGCAGGACGCGTTTCGACCACCGCGGTCTCTGACTCGACCGACGACTCGTTCGCGACTTCTGCGCTGGCGGCCGGCAGCTGGTCCTGGATGCTGCGCTGCGGACCGGCGCGACCGACCTTCGTGGCACTGGCCGTGCGCGGCGTGCGATCTTCCAACGTGGGTTCAAAGGTATCCGCAGGCTGTTCGTTGGATTCGGCCGGGCGGCGGGCGGGGGCCGAGGCTACCTTGGGGGCCGGCGGCGCGTCGCTCCGCTGCTCGAACGATTTGGCCAGTTCAGCGTTGTCGTACTGCTCCTCGGCCGGCACGCTGGGGGGTGCCGGCTGGTATTCAGCCGGCTGATAGCCCGGCTGCTGGGTCCGGCGGCTCGAGCGGGGCGCACCGTTCGGGCTGCTCGAACCCGGCTGGCGATTGCTCGCGGTCCGGTCGGTTATCGACGAGCTCTCGCGAGAGCGGGGAGCGTTCGGATTCGGGCGCCGATTCGACGACGATTGCGGTCGGGCCCCGGCTCGGGCTTGCGGCGCCGCAACCACCGTCTCGTCTTTCTCGCCGCCGAACAGGTTCTTGCGAAAGCGATCGAATCGCTGGCCCAGCGTGGGAGAGCTTTCCGAGTCCTGCCCGGTGGCAAGCGACACCGAGAGCAAGGTGGTCGAGATCACGGCGGTTGCGAGAGCAGAGCGAAGCATCGGCGCATCCTGACAGAGAAGGGAGACCTGGCACCCAATCCGCCACTTCTATCGGTCCCGAAGAATCTGCCAGTTGAGTCGAGAGTGCGGGATTCAGAAAAAATTCCGGTCAGCAAAACTGGGTAAAGCCTCCCCGCCGAGAAGATATGCAACCTGGAGGAATTGCCGTGCGGTCTCCGTCGCGAAATCCGAGCCCAAGACCGTGCTGGCATACGTTCCGCTAGCTGAGTTGGCCGGTATCGGCGCTCGGACCTCGCGGGCGCAAAGCCTCCGGCGGCAGCGGGGGTGCGCCCAGCACTTGCACGTGGCGATCAGGCTGGGCCATCTGCCGTGCACCATTGACCGCCCAGAAAGCCACGCGGGCGAACGTCACACAGAGGAAGCCAACGAATCCGCCAATCACGGCCGCCGAGATCGCGCCGACGACGATCGCCGATTTGCCCGAGCGGCTCGCATACATCCCCCACAGAGCGGCTCCACCGAGCCCTCCCCCCAGCACGGCCGCCGCGGCGACGACGGCATAATCGAGCCAGTGGAAGACCGCCGGCTGGCGGAGCCGAACCTGCTCCGGATCGGCAGCCAAAGGGGCAGGGGGGCGCGGCGCGCTGGCGGGGTCGACGGGTCGGGCTTCGGCGCTCTGCCCGCCGCGGCGAGCGCGCTCGTGGGACAGCCAGGAGTTCCCCGCCACATGCGCGGCGACCAGCAGGAGGAACCAGATCACCACCACCGACCACGCCAGACCGATGATTCCCAGCACCAGCAACAGCACGCTGATCGAGGCCATCAGCAGCAAGAGCGTCCGCAGTCCGAACTGCCAGGGACTGGCGGCTCGGCCCGGGGGTGGCGCGGGGCGAAGTTCAGGCATCGGATCGAGTATCACAAGTGAAGTACAGCGGTCGCGGCCAACGTCATTCTAAGGGCCAGGGCAACCGCCGACGATCGTTGTTTCCCGGCGGCGGCTACGGGAGCAGGCGCGCTTCGTAGTAGCGGCTGAGGGCGCGCACCCGGGCGATCTGGTAAGCCACCACGGCTCCCAGGGCCAACATCGTGATGACGAAGAACACCGGCCGATCGTACGCCCGGTCGAAGTCTTGCTGCGATTCGGTCGGCTGCAGGTAGAACTCGATCACCAGAGCCAGGTAGGAAGCCAGCGACAGCAGGGTGACAAACCAGACCAGGCGAACACGAAACCACAGGCCCGCCCCGACGATCAACATCGGGTACCCGACCACCAGCGGGCTGGCGGCGCCGTCGGCCAGGCGCATCACCAGCGTATAGAGAATGACGTCGAGGCCTCCCCAGGCGAAGCGCGCCGCATTCGACCAGCGGGGGAGGTGTAACAATCCCTGCAGCACGCAGCAAGCCACGATCCAGATCGAGGCGATTGTCAGCATCGCGTAGTTGAATTGCGCGTCGACGACGTGCAGCCCGTAATAGTTGACGAACTCGACCGTGAGAAACGCCCCCAGCACCGCCAGGTGCGACGCCAGCGCGGGGGCGCGCCGCGCCCAACGCCAGATCCGCTCGTGGAGCCGGGGCGATTGCGCCGCAACGGGCTCGCCCGTCGCATAACGCTCCAGATCGTCGGCCAAGGCGCCGGCACTCGCGTAGCGCCGAGCGGGATTCTTTTCCAGGCATTTGAGGCAGATCAACTCGAGCGTGCGCGAAATGCGCCGATCGATAGCCCGGGGATGCACCGGCTCGCGCTCCAGGACCTGCACGATCGTGTCGAGCGGCGAATCGGCCCGAAACGGCGGCCGTCCGGTGAGCAGCGTGTAGAGGATCGCTCCGAGCGCATACACATCGGTCGCAGGACCGACGCGATCCGCCTTCCCGGCCGCCTGTTCGGGAGCCATATAGCTGGGCGTGCCGGCGATCAAGCCCGTGGCCGTCTGATCGCCGTCGGCATCGACCAGCTTGGCGAGACCGAAGTCGGTGATGTAGGGCTTGCCGTCGGCGTCGACCAGGATGTTCGAGGGCTTCAGATCGCGATGCACAATACCGTGGCGATGCATGTGCTCGACCGCGCGGGCGACCGTCATGACCAGTCGCACGGCCGCGTCCATGTCGAGCCGGCCCGTCGCGACGAGCGTGGCCAGGTCGACCCCCTCGACGTACGTCATCGCCAGATAGGGCTGGCCGTTGAACCGGCCCGCCTCGTAAATGCTGACGACGTGCGGATGCTGAACTTGCGCGGCAGCTTTGGCCTCGATGCCAAAGCGGCGGACCTGTTCGGGGGATGCGAGGTGGCTGCCTTGGATGATCTTGATCGCAACCAGCCGGTCGAGGCTTTTCTGGCGCGCCTTGTAGACGACCCCCATCCCGCCGCGCCCCAGCTCGGCCAGCAACACGAAATCGCCGATCTCCCCGTAGCCCTCGCCAGCGAACAACGAGTGCGGATGGTCGCTCCCCGGCTGCGGCGGCGCCGCCAGCGGCACCAGGTTCTCGAGCGCCTCGACGCACTCCAGCGCCGAGGCCAACTCGGGGTACTGACGCAACACGGCCGCCCGGTCGGGCTCGAGCCCCTGTTGCAACTGCTCGACGTAATCCTCGAGCACGGCGAATCGCTGCTGGTCGGTGGGATCGGAATCGGTCACGTGGGCCGGCCCTCTCACGGCGCGAGCAAATCGATGGTCAGCAGTCGTCCGCGCGACCGCGTGCGGCGCGCAGGGCAGCGCTGTCCACCGCGCACCACGAAGGATCGCGCCCCGCGAGGCTCTCTTCGAGCTTTTTCAAGGCGCGCATCCACAGCATCTGCACCGCGGGACGCGAGCGCCCCATGCGCTCGGCGATCTCATTGAAGGGCAACCGCTGCACGTTGCGCAACAAGATGACTTCCTGGTGATCGGCCGAGAGCTGCGCCAACGCGTCGGTCAGCGCCAACTGGCGATCGGCGCGAATCAGCTGCTGGCTGGGGGAATCCACCGCGGCGGCAGGTTCAAAGAGATAGGTCGATTGGTCTCCGGTACGGACCATGGACCGCTCGCGATTCGCCGAGCGCTTGGCGGTCGACTTGTAGCGGCGGACGAAGTCGGCCGCATTGTGCGCCATGATCCGCCGCAGCCAGGCCAGCCATTCCTGATCGGTCTGCCCCGTGAAGCGGTCGAAATCGCGGTGCGCTTCGAGCATCGTCTGCTGAATCAGGTCGGAGGCATCGACCTTGGCCCGCAGCCAGGTTTCGATCTGCGCGCGGGCGACGACCCCCAGATAGCTCCGGCAAGCGGCAAACAACTCGTCGCGGCGCCGTGCATCGCCGCCGCGCGCCGCAGCCAGCAGTTCGTCGAGCGGTTTGTGTGCGGGAAGATCCATGTGGGCAGCCGCAATTGCCTTTTGCTCGCTTCTGGTCGAGTCTAGCTCGCGCGGCCGCAAGTCGCCAGCAGAGTTGGAGGTTTGGGTTTACAACTGAGCTCCCGGTGGGCTATGCTCGGCGGCGCGAGGGGAAGCTCGCTTCACCTTACCAGAGGCAGGAGGCCACTATGTCGGAGAAGGATCTCAATCGCGCGGCGATGGCCGGCGTCTTCGCTGAGTTTCTCGATCCTCTCGGGAACGTCGTCGCCCAGGAAGTCTTTTTCGATTGGCAGGAACGGCCCGTCCCCGACGTGGGCGACGTCGTGACCTGCGCTCCCCCGCGCACTTCGACCAATCGCCCGCGCGCGATCTCGGGCAAGGTGCGGATTCGGCACTACGAGGTGCAGCGCGACGAACAGGGGGAGCCGCGCGTCTGGGTGCGGCTGGTGCTCGACGTCTGCTCGTCGCAGCGGCTCCAGGCGCCGGCGCGACCGCGCGAATATTGCTCGCTCAACTGACGCACAGCAGGGCTCCTTTGCGCTACGGCCGCAGCAGGGCTTGGCGCGGGAAATCCAGCCCCCACCGGACCAGCCGGCGAATTCCCCAATAAGCCACGGCGGCCCCGACGGCCAAGAGCGGCAGCCAGGGGACGAGCGCCGCCCCGCCAATCAGCAGGTTCTCGCCAAAAGTGCGGAGGCTCTCGAGCGAACCGCCGAACGAGCGACCGATCCGCGTGGCCAGCGTCGGTGCCTCCGGCGGCACGTAGTCCCGGATTTCCTTGATCGACAGCGTGACGGTCGTCAGCGACGTCAAGTCGGCCAGCACGCGCAGCCGTCCCTGCATGCGCTCGATTTCTTCCCGCACGCGCGACAGTTCGCGCTCGATGGCGATCACGTCTTCGAGCTTGCCGGGGCGATCTTCCAGCAGCTTGATCAGCCGCTCCTCTTCCTTGGTCTTATTGCGAATCCGCGCTTCGACGTCGTAATACTCTTCGCTGACGTCCTGCGAAGTCGTGCCGGCGCCGACGAGTTCTCCCAAGCCCTGGGCGCCCGAGACGAATGCGTCGAACTTCTCGACCGGGACGCGGATCTTCCACCTGCCGTAACGACTGTTGCCCGTGGAGCCCGAAAGATTCGCATCGGCCACGTAACCGTCGAACTTGCCGACCAGCGCGATCACCCGGTCGGTCACGCCGTCAA
>JAEUIK010000103.1 GCA_016793185.1 Planctomycetaceae bacterium
AGCGGTCGGACGCGCAGAGGCGACAGCCGCGCCAACTCGTGATCGTCCCCGTAGCGGACACGCCCCGGGGATTCGTCGTGGTGCCGACTTGGTTCAGGGGTCGCGCGGCTCAAGTCGGCGGGCAGACGGAAATCGCGCACCCGGTTCAAGCCCAGGGCTGCGGCCACGGCCGGCCCCACTTCCCCTAACGCAAGCACCTTTCGCCCCTCGCCAAGCAGTTGCTCGACGAGCGGCAGGCGGCGATCCTCGGGCTCGATCAGCACGGCGGCGTCGGGCGGGGCGTTCACTTGATCGTAATGGAAGCGCGCCACCTGCGCCGCGGTGAACGAGCGCACCAGCGCCGTGTAGACAATCTCAGCGGCGTAGGCCGTGGTGTCGGTATGCAGGACGGCCAGCTTGCGCATGCGAGCTTTGCTCGGCTGAAATCGTGCGGCGAAGAAACGTGAGTGGGGGTGCCTGCCCAGGCGGCAACCCCAGCAGGAATAAGGGGTAGAGCGCGAGGCGTCAACAGCGGATTCTCTTCGGCACGTTGCCGAATCTCGGCAGCGCCGGCCCCCGCCGTTTCCGCCCCGCCTTCAGCCGGCGTCGCGACAGTCCCGGTGCCAGTTCGCCTCCTGGCACGCCCCCCTTCCGGGGATCGCCCACCGCGCGGTCAGCAGGCCCGATGGGGTTCCCCGAGCGACCCCTGGGCCCCTGCGACCCAACTATTCATTCCCTTCACCGGGCCGCGGCGTGGGAAATCAGAAAAAGAGGGAAGAATCGGTGCAATAAACCAGCACCATCACAATCGTAACATCCTACGCAGAAACGGTTTTTTACTCATTCACCGTTGTTTGCCTAGACATCCGTGATTACCATCGGCCTTAAGCCTCACGGGTCTGGAACACCCGCGAACGCACTGCCTGGGTAGCCGCGGAACAGAGAAGACTCGCAGCGTCGCCAGGCAGAGGTTCCCGTCCCTCGGAACCGCGTCTCGTCAGGCTCTCGTCGCTCGGACGCACATCCCCTCGGTTCGTGACGTTGCTGCGAGGCCTCCCCATGTCGCGATCGCGTCTGTTGTCGTTTTTTGGCCTGGGCCCCGAGCGGGCGCCGCTGCTGCCGCGCGGCAGCCGGCGGCGTTTGCAGCTTGAGCCGCTCGAAGATCGCCACCTGATGGCGGTGCTGACGATCGCCCAGGAGAACGCACTCCCCGGCGCCCCGCAAAGTCAGTGGGATATCGACGGCGCCGGCTCCGACAGCATTCAGGGCTACGCGGCCCAGATGAGCGTCGACCAGGGACAGACGGTCCAGTTCAAGATCGACACCGATGCCAGCGACTACCGCATCGACATCTACCGCATCGGCTACTACCAGGGGAACGGTGCGCGCTACATCACGACCATCAACCCCAATGTCTCGCTGGCGCAGAACCAGCCTTCGCCGTTCGTCGACTACAACACCGGGCTGGTCGATGCCGGCAACTGGCGGGTCAGCGCGTCGTGGGACGTCCCCGAGGATGCCACATCGGGCGTCTACATCGCCAAGCTGGTGCGCGAGGATGGCTGGTTCGGCGAAAGCCACATCATCTTCGTTGTCCGCGACGACGACGGCCAGTCGGACATGCTCTTCCAGACCGCCGACACGACCTGGCAAGCCTACAACAACTGGGGGGGCGCCAGTCTCTACGACAGCACGATCGGCCCCTACGGGCGGGCGCTCGAGGTGAGCTATAACCGCCCCTTCAACACCCGCGGCACGATGCCGATCAACTACTTCTTCGGCGCCGAGTACGCCATGGTGCGGTACCTCGAGTCGAACGGCTACGACGTCAGCTACACGACCGGCATCGACACCGACCGCTACGGCAGCGAGCTGCTGGAGCACAAGATCTTTCTCTCGGTCGGGCACGACGAGTACTGGTCGGGCGACCAGCGCGAGAACGTCGTCGCCGCCCGCGACGCCGGCGTGAACCTGGCCTTCTTCAGCGGCAATGAGATGTTCTGGAAGACCCGCTGGGAGAACAGCAAGGCCGGGCCCTCGACTCCCTATCGCACGATGGTCGTCTACAAGGAGACGCTGGCCAACGCCAAGATCGACCCGTCGGGCGAGTGGACCGGCACCTGGCGCGATCCGCGCTTCACCGGCGACGGCGGACAGGCCGAGAATGCCGTGACCGGCACCATCTTCGCCGTCAACGGCGACGGTTCGCTCGGCACCAGCATCAAGGTCTCGGCCGCCGAGGGCTTGCTGCGCCTGTGGCGCAACACGACCGTCGCCAACCTCTCCGGCAACCAGACCGCCACGCTCGGCCAGTACGTGCTCGGCTACGAATGGGACGAGGACTGGGACAACGGCTTCCGCCCCGCGGGCCTGATGCGCCTCTCGACCACCACGGTCAATGTCTCGTCCTACATTCAGGACTACGGCAGCACCTATGCTCCCGGCACCGCCACCCACCACCTGGTCATGTACCGGGCCGCCAGCGGCGCGCTGGTGTTCGGCGCGGGCACCGTCCAATGGTCGTGGGGACTCGACGGCGAGAACGACCTGGTCGACGTCACGCCCGACAAGGCCATGCAGCAGGCGACG
>JAEUIK010000130.1 GCA_016793185.1 Planctomycetaceae bacterium
TGATGACGCAGCGGATTCAGCGCCATCCCTACCTCTCGTTGTTCGACGGTCCCGACACCAACCATTCGACCGACGTGCGCACGAGCGCGACGGTTCCGTTGCAGGCGCTCTACCTGATGAATAACCCCTTCGTAACCGAACAGGCTCAGGCCTTTGCGACACGCGTGATGGACGAGGCTGCCGACGCGTCGGTGCGGCTCGATCGGGCTTGTGAAATCGCCTGGGGGCGCCCCCCTACGGACGGCGAGCGGGCGAGCATGCTGGAGTTTCTGGAACAGGCGGAGCGCGAACTGACGCGGTGGGAGGCGCCCGCCCCGTCGCGCGAGCACGAGGCCTGGACCGCGCTCGCACGCGTCGTGTTGACCGCCAACGAGCTTGTTTACATCGATTGAAGGATGCGGCGCGAGGTTTCTCCCTGGGGAAGCAAGGTTGAGTTGGCTAGAGGGGTGACTGAAGGTGACGCAACGCCTCGACAACCGGCCGGACCCGCGCCGGCGCGCTTCAACCGCCGGCCCGACGCTCCGCGCGCCTCTTCCGCGGGAATGCGGAAGGCCGCGCGCGAAGGGCGTTTCTCGGCGCGAGCTGCTCCGCTCGGTGTCCGCCGCGACAGCGGCAGGCGCAAGCGGTTTCGCGCTTGCGCGCTCGCTGGCTTGGGCGGGCGAGCTCGACGCCGCAGTGCATCCGCTGGCTCCCCGGAGTCCGCATTTCGCGCCCCGAGCCCGGCGGCTGCTGATCCTCTTTCTGACCGGCGGGTTTTCGCACGTCGATACGTTCGATCCGAAGCCTCGGCTGGCGACCGATCACGAGCGGCCGCTGGGCAATGGTTTCGCATGTCGCTCCCCCTTTGCCTTCCAACAGTGCGGCGAGTCGGGATTGCCGATCAGCGAGCTGTTTCCCCACCTGCGTTCGTGCGCCGACGAGCTGTGCGTGATCCGCACCATGCACACCGATATCGTCGAACATTTCCAGGCGACTCTGGCCATGCACACCGGCTCGGCGACGGTGCCGATGCCCAGCCTCGGCTCGTGGCTGAGCTATGGGCTGGGGACCGACAATGCGAACCTCCCGTCGTATGTCGTGCTGGCCGAACATCTCCCCTACGCCGGCGCGCAAGTGTGGGACAACAACTTCCTTCCCCCCTATCACCAGGGAGTGCGGATCCTGCCCGGCGACGAGCCGATTGCCGACGTCCGCTCGCCCGCCCGAAATGCAACGCTGGCGGAGCTCGAGCACCGGCTGCTCCAGGACCTGAACGCCAGACAGGCGGACGCGCGGGGGGGCGATTTGAACCTGAAAGCCCGCACGAGCAGCTTCGACACCGCGCGGGGCCTGATGCGTGTCGCGCCCGAGGTGTTCGACCTGGCCCAGGAGACAGCGTTCACGCGGGCGTCGTATGGCGTGACCGACGGCGATAATCGGTCGTTCGGCTGGCAATGCCTGGCCGCGCGGCGGTTGCTGGAGCGCGGCGTACGCGTGGTCGAGTTGATCGACACCGGCTCGCACGATAACTGGGACGCCCACGGCGACATGCAACAGCATCGCAGCAAGGCCCAGCGCGTCGATCAGCCGATCGCGGCCCTCTTGCGCGACCTCCAGCTGCGCGGCCTGCTCGACGAGACGCTCGTCGCGATCTGCACCGAGTTCGGCCGCACCCCCTGGTCGGCCAAGCCGGGGCACAAGGGACGCGAACACCACGCCCAGGCCTTCACCTGTTTGTTGGCCGGCGCTGGCGTCCGCGGCGGCACGACGTATGGCGAAACCGACGAGCACGGCAACCATATCGCCGTCAACCCGGTGCACGTCCACGACTATCACGCCACGATCTTGCACCTGCTGGGATTCGATCACGAACGGCTGACCTATCGCTACGCGGGGCGCGATTTTCGCCTGACCGACGTCGCGGGGCGGGTATTGCATCAAGTCTTAAGTTGACCACCACAACACCACGACACGACGTAGAACTCAATGTTGCGAGACCATCCTGTACGCCGATCCTCTTCACACTTACGTCGCGTCGTCGCGTCGTGGTGGTTGATTCTCGTCTCGTCGTCGCTGATGCTGGCGATATGTTGTAGGTCTGTAACTGCCGCCGAGCCGCGCCCGAACTTTGTCTTTCTCCTCACCGACGACCAGCGCGCCGATACGGTGGGCCCGCGCAACTACGGGCCGCTCGAGACGCCGCACATCGACCGACTCGCCCAGCAGGGGGTCCGCTTCACCAACGCCTTCGTGACGACGTCGATCTGCTGCATTTCGCGGGCGAGCTACTTGACGGGCCGCCTGGCACGCCACCATCAGGTGGGCGATTTTGCCACGCCGCTGCCGGCCGAGATCCTGGCGACGAGTTTTCCCGCGCTCCTGCATCAGGCCGGCTACCGGACCGGATGCCTGGGCAAGTGGGGGATCGGCGGCCCCGAACCCCAGGGGGTGTTCGACACCTGGCACGCCTGGGGGGGCCAGGGAGACTTCTTCGAGGAAATCGACGGTCAGCGCGTGCATAACTCGCAGATGCTGGCCGAGCGAGCCGAAGCGTTTCTCCGCGCGGGACCGCGCGATCAGCCCTTCTGCCTGCTGGTCTACTACAAATCGCCGCACGACCCGTACCAGCCCGACCCGCGCGACGCGGAGGCGTTTCGCGACGCGGTCTTCGAATTCCCGCGCACGGCGTCGCCGGAGCATTTTGCGACGCTGCCCGAGTTCATCCGCACGAGCGAAGGCTACACGCGGGCTCAGAAGGCGCATCCGACGCGCGCAGCTTATCGGGAGTTCGTCAAGCAGTACCTCCGCTGCATCGCCGGCGTCGACCGGTCAGTAGGGCAAATCACCCAGGCGCTCGACGAGCTGAAGCTGGCCGACAACACGGTGGTGGTATATGCCTCGGACAATGGATTCTTCCTGGGCGAACATGGCATGTCGCACAAGTGGCTGATGCACGAGGAGTCGATTCGCGTGCCGCTGATCGTCAAGGATCCGCGCCTGCCAGCGCCATTCCAGAATCGAACACTCGATGACCTGGTGCTGAACATCGACGTCGCCCCCACGATCCTCCAGATGGCGGGTGTCATTGCCCCCGACGACCTCGACGGGCGGAGCCTCTGGCCGCTGCTGCGGGGCCAGCGGATCGCCTGGCGCGACGACTTCTTCTACGAGCACCACTACCACCACGGCGGCAAAATCCCGCGCACCGAAGGGCTCCGCACGCGCGATTGGAAGTACATCACCTATTTCGACGTCGAGCCGGCGTACGAAGAGTTGTACGATCTCGCCCACGATCCGCTCGAGGAGCGCAACCTGGCAGGCGTCCCGCAGTATCGCGAGCAATTCGACAAATTGAAGCAGCGCTATCTGCAGGTGACGAGCGAGCTGCCGCCGCCGGTGCTGCCCAGGAAGTGAATGGGACGAATTCGGTTAACCACCACGGCACGACGACGCCACGTACGACGAAGAAATTCAAACCACGAAGACACAAAGGCACGAAGTAAACGAAGACCGCTCGAGGGGATCACTTCGTATCTTGATGCCTTTGCGGTAAGTTCCGTTGTGTTTTCCCAATCAGCCCGCTTACTCCTCAGTGTCCGGCTCATGGGCCGACAAGCTCAGTTGCCGGACCTGTACTTCTCCCTCGGCATTCAAGCCAAACTGATAAATCCGGTCGGCGTAGCGCTCGAACAGCGACACGTCGTGGTGGCTGATCATCAACACCTGAAAGCCGAGTGCCTGGCTGGCTTCGTGGACGATTTTCACCAGTCGCGGCACCAGGTCGGGGCGGAGCCAGCAGTCCTGCTCGTCGAGCACTAGGAAGCGGCGATGCTGCGTGCTGTCAAGGGTCGTCAGCGCGAACATCCGCAGGCCGACGCTGAGGACATTGGCGACCGAGCCTCCCTGCCCTTTCAGGATGTCCTCCTGGTTGCCGTTGCGCTCAATCCAGAATTCGACGGTGGCCATCTGGCGTTTGAAATCGGCCTGGGCTCGCAATTGCAGCGGCTGCTCGAGGATTTCCTGGAGCGCGATCGAGAGCTTTTCCTGCACGACCGACAGCAACTGCTGAAAGAGCTGTTGGCTGAGCTGTTGCAGCGCGTCGGTGACCTGGTCGGCGGTTGCCAGGTAGCCATTCAACTCATGAAATCGGCTGGCCAGGCGACGCGAGGCGGCAAGTCGATCTTCGCGCTTCCCAATCAGCCGATCGAGTCGCCGGCGCGCATCGGCCGGGGCTGGCAGCTCGGGCGTTGCCGGCGCCAGGGACTCATGCATGTGCGGAGCAGCGTCGTGCATCAGGAATCCTTGCGATCCGAGGAGACGGGACTCTCTGTCGCGGCAAACTTGTGCTCGACCGCCGAAAGCTCTTCCTCGATGCGATCCAGATCCGCCTGGTAATTGCGGCGT
>JAEUIK010000173.1 GCA_016793185.1 Planctomycetaceae bacterium
CCCACGCGCCGTGCCGGGGCCAAGGTCGTGTACTTCGTCGATACCTACGCCAACTACTTCGATCCGCAGCTCGGCGAGTCGCTCATCGCGGTCCTCGAGCACAATGCCGTGACGGTCTACGTGCATCCGGCGCAGAAGGCATCGGGCATGGCGATGATTTCCGTCGGCGCGGTCGATGCGGCCCGCAAGCAAGCTGCGCAAAACGTTCGCGTCCTGGCCGAGGCCGTACGGCAGGGGTATCACATCGTCACCAGCGAGCCCTCGGCCGCGCTCGCCCTGACGCGCGAATATCCCGCCCTGCTCGACGACGACGACGACGTCCGCCTGGTGGCCGAGAATACCAGCGAGGCATGCACGTACTTGTGGCGGATGCATCGGGCCGGCAAGCTGTTGCTGGATTTCTCGCCACTGCACGTGACGGCCGGCTACCACACCCCCTGCCACACCAAGGCCCTGCAGGTGGGCACTCCAGCCGAACAGCTGCTAAGATTAATTCCGGGTCTGCGCGTGCAGCGTCTCGAAGCCGGCTGCTCGGGCATGGCGGGCACCTTTGGTCTCAAGCGCGAGAATTACCGGAGCAGCCTCCGCGCCGGGTGGGGGCTGATTACCGGACTCCGGCAGCCGGGACTCCATCTGGGCACGACCGAGTGCAGCGCTTGCAAGATGCAAATGGAGCAAGGAACCAACAAGCCGACGATCCACCCGCTCAAGCTCCTGGCGTTGTCCTATGGACTGCAGCCCGAGCTGGCCCCCCTCGTGAATCGTCGCGGTGAAGAACTGATCGTCACATGAGAATCCGCGTGCAAATGTTCGCCATCGCCCGGCAACACGCCGGCGCCGACAGCGTCGAGCTTGAAGTACCGGCGGGCGCGACGGTGGGAGAGTTGCGTGAGTCGCTGTTTCGCCGGCTGCCCGAGCTGGGCGCCCTGGGGACGCGCGTCCTCTTCGCCGTCGATGGGGAATATGCGGGCGACGCCAGCCCATTGCGATCCGACTGCGAAGTCGCCTGTATTCCGCCGGTCAGCGGGGGCTGATACCCCCGGCCCTCAGTGCGTAAAATAGCCAGCAGCCGCCGGAGGCTTGTGCCCCGAGCAACTTAACCCACCTGGTATGCGGGCCCGATGATCGAGCTGACTCGCGAACCCATCGACACCACGGCTCTCTTACAGAGAATCCAGTCTCCCGCCGCGGGGGCGGTGCTGCTGTTTCTGGGAACCGTCCGCGAATTCACCGCGGGGCGACAAACGGCGCGCCTCGAATACGAAGCCTACGAAACCATGGCCCGCTCCAAAATGGCCGAACTCGCCGACGCGGCTGTGGAGCGGTGGAATCTCGTGGGCTGCGCAATCGTGCATCGTCTCGGGACCTTGGAACTCGGCGAAGCCAGCGTCGCGGTTGCCGTCAGTTCGGCGCACCGTGCGGCCTCTTTCGCGGCGGGGCAATGGCTGATCGACACGCTCAAAGATGTTGTCCCCGTTTGGAAGCGCGAGATCTGGTCGGACGGCTCAACCGAATGGGTGCATCCCGAAAAGTGCCCGACCGGCGCCCCGCCACCCTCGCTGCCGGAGTCCAGGGCATGAGCGACCCCGCGCCACTCATCGACGGCTTTGGCCGGATCCACACGGACTTGCGCATCAGCGTGACCGATCGCTGCAATATCCGTTGCTTTTATTGCATGCCGGCCGAAAACGTCCGCTTTCGCCCACGACACGAGTTGCTGACGTTCGAGGAGATTGCCCGTTTTGTGCGCGTCGTCGCGGCGCACGGCGTCGACAAGCTGCGGCTAACGGGGGCGAACCGCTGGTGCGGCACGATTTGCACCGCCTCGTCGAGCTGCTCGCGGGAACGCCCGGCATTCGCGATATCGCACTCACCACCAACGGCATCCTGCTCGCCGAGCAGGCCCAAGACCTGCGTCGGGCGGGCCTCAAGCGGCTGAATGTCAGCCTCGATACGCTCTCGCCCGAGAAGTTCGTCAAGATCACGCGCCGCGAGGGCTTCGAACGCGTCGTGGCGGGACTGTTCGCGGCCCAAGAGGCGGGCTTCGAAAAGATCAAGGTCAATGCGATTGCCATTCGGGGATTGACCGAGGACGAAATCGTGCCGCTGGCGCAGTTCGGCCGGCAGCACGGATTCGAGGTCCGCTTCATCGAGTTCATGCCGCTCGACGCCGACGACGGCTGGCAAGCGGAACAAGTGCTCCCCGGCGCAGAGATTCGCGCCGTGCTCGAGCGCGAGATCGCCCCGCTGGAGGCACTCCCGGTCGACGATCCCAGCCAGCCGGCGACCGATTTCCGCTTTGTCGATGGCGTGGGCCGCGTCGGCTTCATCAATCCCGTCACCCAGCCCTTCTGTCAGAGTTGTAATCGGCTGCGGATCACGGCCGAGGGTCAAATTCGCAATTGCCTTTTTTCCACGGCCGAATGGAACGCCAAGGCGTTGCTCCGCGGCGGCGCCACCGACGACGAGCTGCTTGCGCTGGTTCGCGAGGCGGTCGGCGCCAAACGCTGGTCGCACGGCATCAATACCGACGAGTTCGTGAAGCCGGACCGGGCGATGTACCAGATCGGCGGTTGACCCATGAGTTCACCGCGGCGGATCTATCTCGACAACGCGGCCACCAGCTGGCCCAAGCCCGAGTCGGTTTATCAGGCGGTCGAGCACTTTCAGCGCACGATTGGCGCGCCCGCCGGCAGGGGCGCGTATGCGGAGGCGATCCAGGTCGCGCGCCAGCTCGATCGAACGCGCCAAGCGGCGCTCGAGCTGGTGAACGGCCGACGCGATGACTCGGTGCTCTTTACGCCCAGCTGCACCGCGGCGCTTAACCTGGCGATCCACGGGCTGCTGCGGCCCGGCGACCATGTCGTCACGACCGTTGTCGAGCACAACTCGGTGCTGCGCCCCTTGCGATTTGCGGCCGAGCAGCGGGGCGTCGAGGTGACCCTCGTTGATTGCGACGAGCGGGGATTCGTCGAGCCGGCGGCAGTCCGCCGCGCGCTGCGCCCCGCGACGCGACTGGTCGCGGTCGCGCATGCCTCGAACGTCACCGGCTGTGTGCAACCGGTCGAGGCGATCGGTGACATTCTCAGTGCGCACCCGGCCAGGTTTCTGATCGACGCCGCGCAAACGCTGGGACATTGGCCCTGCGATCTCGCGGCCTCTCGCGCCGACTTCGTGGCCGGGGCCGGCCACAAGGGGCTCCTCGCACCGCTAGGAGTGGGCCTGCTGTTCGCCCGCGCTGAAGCGCTCCGCGAACTGACGCCTCTGGTGCAGGGGGGCACGGGGTCGCACAGCGAGTCGGATCGCCAGCCGGACGACCTGCCCGATCGCTTCGAGTCGGGCAATCTCGACGTGCCGGCCATCTGGGGGCTCTCCGCGGGCCTTGAGTTCCTGCGGCAGCGCGGGATTGCCGATCTCGCCCAGCAGGCGGCGCACTTGACCGTCCAACTGGTCGAAGGGTTACGAGCCATTCCGCGCGTCCGCGTGCTCGGCCCCTCCGCGGACGAGCCCCGTGTGGGCGTTGTCAGCTTTCAGATCGAGGGCTATGATCCGCAGGAAGTCGCCGCCGGACTCGATGCCGCGCATCGCATCCAGTTGCGGGCCGGCCTGCATTGCGCCGGACGGATGCACGAGCGGTTGGGGACGCTGGCCGCGGGGGGTGCACTCCGCGCGAGCTTTGGGCCCTTCAATCAACCCAATGACGTGGATGCGCTCTTGGCGGCGATCGCCGAGTTTGCCGCGGCCGAATCTTTTCCCTGACGGATGCAACCACAATGAGCGAACAGCCGTGGTACCACAACGGCTTGCGATTCAAATGCACCGGCTGCGGCGATTGCTGCAGCGGCGCGCCGGGCTACGTCTGGGTCAATCGCGAAGAAATCGAAGCCCTGGCCAGGCGGCTGGCGCTGGATGTCGCCGACTTCGAAGCCCAATACGTCCGCTCCGTCGGCATCCGCAAGAGCCTCGTCGAATACAATAACGGCGACTGCGTGTTTCTCGATCCGCAGTCGCGGAAGTGCCAGGTCTATCACGAGCGCCCCCGCCAGTGCCGGACCTGGCCGTTCTGGGACTCCAACGTCCGTACGCCAGAAGCCTGGAAGC